>NZ_DCJO01000013.1:0-3273 GCF_002320075.1 Intestinimonas sp. UBA1698
GGTCATCTCCGGCCAGCTTTTGAAGTAAGGCCCGGAGGAAGACGAAAAGGCGGGAGCGCTTACAGGGCGCTCCCGCCTTTGGTACCATGCACGGCGGTCGAGAGAAAGGAAGAGAAGGAATGAGAAAGAGCACACCGGCACAATGGGGCCTGCGGGTCCTGGTCTATATTTTGGGACTGTTCTGCCTGGCGGTTGGCGTGGCCCTCTCCGTCAACGCCAACCTGGGCATATCCCCGGTGAATTCCCTGCCCTATGTGGTCAGTAAGATTCTGGGGACGGCCATGAGCACCTGCGTCATCGGAATCTTCAGCTTTTATATTCTGCTCCAGATCGTGATTCTGCGGAAGGAGTTCAAGCCCATCCACCTGACCCAGCTCATCTTCTCCACCATTTTCGGCTATTTTGTGGACTTTGCCAAGTGGCTACTGGGGGATTTTTGCCTGCCGGGCTACGGCGGACGGCTGGGGATGCTGTGTATGAGCATCGTGGTGGTAGCCGTCGGCGTGGTGCTGTATATCGACACCGAGCTGGTCCCCATGCCCATGGAAGGTCTGGCTCTGGCTCTGGCAAAAAAGAGCGGAAAGCCTTTTCACAACGTAAAGATCGTGATAGACTGCACGGTAGTGGTCACCGGCCTGGCGCTGTCTCTGGTATGCCTGCGCCGTCTGGACGGTATCCGGGAGGGCACCGTGATCGCCGCCATCGTCACGGGAAAGGTGATTGCGTGGGTGAAAAAGCCCCTGTCCCCCGTGCTCCAGCGGGTCTGCTTCGGCGCCGCCGGCGAGGAGGGCCAGACGGTCCGGGAACTGGAGGAGCTGGAGGGTGCGGGACAGGAATAAGAAGATCTGAGGTGGCTGGGATGGATTATTTCGAACAGGTGGACCTGGCTTATCAGACGCTGAAGGGCCCGGCGCTGGAGCGCCGGCTGCGGGAACTGACGGACCGCTGCCGGGCAGAGTACGGCGAGCGGGGCGCCCTCTACGGCTCCATGCTCAATGAGCTGGGGAGCTACTACCGGGGGCAGGGCCGGTACGAGGCATCGGAGCGGGCCTTCCGGGAAGCGCTGGAGCTGCTGGCGCAAAGCCGCGGTACCGACAGCCCGGACTATGCCACTGCCCTGAACAACCTGGCCGGGACTCACCGGCTGATGGGCCGGCTGAAGGAGGCAGAGCGGGAGTTTGCCGCCTGCCTGACGCTCTACCGCGAGACACTGGGCGAGGGGCACATCCTGTATGCCGCCGGGCTGAACAATCTGAGTCTGGTCTGTCTGGACCGGGGGGAGCTGGAGCGGGCGGCGGAGCTCCAGGGCCGGGCCGCCCGGGTGCTGGAGACGATGCCCGACCGCAGAGACGAGCTGGCCGCCGCCCTGTGCAACCTGGGGGAGCTGCGCCGCAGACAGGGGCGGCCGGAGGAGGCGGAGCGGTGCCTGCTCCGGGCGCTGGAGCTCTTTCAGCGGGAACTGGGTGTGGACACGCCCCACTACCATGCTGCGCTCAATGGCCTGGGCGGCCTCTGCTGCGAGGTAGGCCGCTATGAGGAGGCCTGCCGCTGGTTCCTGGCCGCGGCGGCCGCGGCGGAGAAGCTCTACGGCAGTGAGCACCGGGAGCACCGGGCCGCCCTGGAGCACCTGCGCATGGCCCGCCGGGCGGCGGAGGCTGGGGTATGAAGGGGCTGGAACTGTCCCGACGCTACTGGCGGGAGGTGGGGCGGCCCGCTCTGGAGCGGGACTGCCCCCAGGTGTTGGAGTCGGCCGCGGCGGGTCTGGCGGGCGAGGGCTCGGAGTGCTTCGGCTATGACGACGTCATCTCCCGTGACCACGACTGGGGCCCCGGCTTTTGTCTCTGGCTGGACCGGGAGACGATGGCCCGGTGGGGGCGGGAGGCTGCGGCGGTATACGCCAGGCTTCCCCCGGCGTTTCTGGGCTTTCGCCGCCTGCGGCCTGACCCGATGAGCGCCGGGCGGGTGGGAGTGCTGGAGACCGGCGCCTTCTACCGGCGGTTTTTCGGCTTGGACCGGCCGCCTGAAACGCTGGCGGAGTGGCGGAGCTTGCCGGAGACGGGGCTGGCCGCAGCCACCAACGGCGCGGTATTCGAGGACCAGAGCGGGACGTTCACCGCCTTTCGCCGGGCCCTGCTGGCCTACTACCCGGAGGATCTGCGCCGCAAGAAGCTGGCTGCCCGCTGTGCCCTGGCGGCCCAGTCGGGGCAGTACAATTATGCCCGCTGTCGGAGGCGGGGAGACCGGGTGGCGGCCCTGCTGGCCCTGGCCCAGTTCATTGACCATGCCCAAGCTGCGGTGTTCCTGCTGAACCGCCGTTACCGACCCTATTACAAGTGGGCCCAGCGCGCCCTGGAGGATCTGCCCCTCCTGGGCCGGACGGTGGGCCCGCTCCTGCGCGGGCTGGCAGGGGAACAGGAGGACAAGACCGGGGACATCGAGGCGGTCAGCGCCCTGCTGATCGGGGAACTGGCGCGGCAGGGTCTCTCGGGTGGGAGAGCGGACTTCCTGCTGCCCCATGCCCGGGAGATCCAGGCCGGTATCCGCGACCCGGACCTGCGGGACCTGCACCTGATGGCGGAATAGGAGGGAACGGATATGGACCGGGAGCTGATCCAGCGCCTGGTGGCGCTGGAGTGGGAGTTCTTTCAGGCCACCCGAAACGAGGGCGGCCGCGCCCCGTGCCAGGACGACCGCGAGACCTTTTGGGTCGTGCGCACGGGCCAGGCCATGGGCTGGTCGGAGGAGATGGCGGCCGCCTGGCTGTCCGACCTGGAGGCGGCCCGGACGGCGGGGCGCAATCCGGTGATGGAGAAGTACGCCCGGATGATGGCCTTTACAGCGCCGGAGGCCTATGCCAAGCTGGCCCATTTTCTGCCGCCGGTGGAGCCGGAGATGGAAAAGCTGGCCCGGGCTCTGGCCGACCAGACGGTGGCCTGGGCGGAAGCGGCGGCGCAGCGGTACCCCTATCTCTGCGCCAGCGGACGGCCCATTCGGTCGTCGGCGGACAGCGCTGCGGTCACCTCGCTGGAGACCTACTGCTACGGCGAACTGTTGACCTGCCGTCCGGAGACCCTGCGCCTGTTCCAGCGCTATTACGCGGAAAAGGCACGGCGGGGAGAGAACCTGTACGTGGAGATCCAGGCGCATACCGCCCGCCTGCTGGGGTATGGCTCCCTGGAGGAGGCGGAGCGGACGCTGTTCGCCTCCGCCCGCTCCTGCTGCCACAGCGATCCGATGCAGAGCGGCTGAGACAAACGCAAAGCGAGGACCGGG
>NZ_DCJO01000013.1:3303-60586 GCF_002320075.1 Intestinimonas sp. UBA1698
CCCGGTCCTCGCTTTGCGTTTGTCATTTCCATGCCATGGAAAAAACAGGCTTGACAAACAGCCCCTTGTAGCGTAAAATACAACTCAAATAATTTACTTAAAAAAATTTAGATAAATTATTTGATTAATCAAGAGGGAGTGCGTGACAATGACTTTTGAAAAAGTACGGGATAGGATCGTGGAGACCCTGAGCTGCGATGCCGACAAGGTGACCATGGAGGCCCGCCTGGCCGAGGATCTGGAGGCCGACTCTCTGGCCGCGGTGGAGTTGTCCATGGCGCTAGAGGAGGCCTTCGGCGTGACCATCGAGGACGGAGTGCTGCCCACCCTCAAGACGGTGGGCGACCTGGTGAACTACGTGGACGCCCACCGGAACTGAGAGGCCGCCCATGACGAACCAGGAGCTCTTTGAGCTGATGGACCGCTTTTCGGCCAGCGGACTGACGGGGCTGCGACTGACGCAAAAGGACGTATCCCTGGAGCTGACCCGGAACGGGGGGGCTGCGCCGGACGCCCCAGCCGCGGCCTGCGCTCCGGCGGGGCCGGAACCGGCGGGGAAGGTCCTGTCCGCACCGCTGGTGGGGACCTATTACGCCGCCTCTGCGCCGGACGCCGCCCCCTTCGTAACGGCGGGTGCGCAGGTGTCCGAGGGACAGACGGTCTGCCTCATCGAGGCCATGAAGATGATGAACGAGGTCAAGGCCCCCTGCGACTGCATGGTGGAGGAGCTGTACGGCCGGGACGGCGAGCTGGTAGAATTCGGCGCCCCACTTCTCCGCTACCGCCCCCTGTAAGCCATGTTTAAGCGCGTGTTGATTGCCAACCGGGGGGAGATCGCCCTCCGGGTGCTCCGGGCCTGCCGGGAGCTGGACATCGAGACGGTGGCGGTGTACTCCACCGCCGACCGGGAGGCCCTGCCCGTGCAGCTCGCTACCCGGTCGGTGTGCATCGGCCCGCCCCGGGCCGCGGACAGCTATCTGAACCAGGACGCCATCCTCACCGCCGCCCGGGCCGCCGGGTGCGACGCCGTCCACCCCGGCTACGGCCTGCTGTCGGAGAACGCCGGGTTTGCCGATGCCTGTGCAGAGAACGGAATCACCTTTATCGGCCCCTCTGGGGATGTGATCCGGGCCATGGGCAACAAGGCCGCTGCCCGGGCGCTGATGCGGAAGGCGGGGGTGCCGGTGGTGCCCGGCTCCGACGGTCCGGTACCCGACGGAAAAGCCGCCGGGGCGGTGGCGGAGGCCATCGGCTACCCCGTGCTGGTAAAGGCCAGTGCCGGCGGCGGCGGCCGGGGGATGCGCCGGGTGGATCACCCGGCGGATCTGGAGCGGCTGTTCCACGAAGCCCGGGCCGAGTCGGTGGCCTGCTTTGGCAGCGGGGAGCTGTATTTGGAAAAGCTGATCCTGGACCCGCGGCACATTGAATTTCAAATCATGGCCGACCGGCAGGGTCATGTGGTCCACCTGGGGGAGCGGGACTGCTCCCTCCAGCGGCGGAACCAGAAGCTGGTGGAGGAGTCCCCCTCCCGGGCCCTGACGCCGGAGCTGCGAAAGGCGATGGGGGAGGCCGCCGTGGCGGCGGCCCGGGCTGCGGGCTACGAAAACGCGGGCACCATCGAGTTTGTGCTGGACCCGGCGGGCCGGTTCTATTTCATTGAAATGAACACCCGTATTCAGGTGGAGCATCCGGTCACCGAGCTGGTGACCGGCACCGACCTGGTGCGGGAGCAGCTCCGGGTGGCGGCGGGTCTGCCCCTGTCCTGGGGGCAGGAGGACATCGCCCTGCGGGGCCACGCCATCGAGTGCCGCATCAACGCCGAGGACCCGGCCCAGGGCTTCCGGCCCTGTCCCGGACGGGTGGAGTTCCTCCATTTCCCCGGCGGCTGCGGGGTGCGGGTGGATTCCGCCCTGTACACCGGCTACGAGCTGCCCCCCTATTATGATTCCCTGTGTGCCAAGCTGGTGGTCCACGCCCCCACCCGGCTGGAGGCCATCCGCCGGATGCGCCGGGTCCTGGAGGAGTTCGTGCTGGAGGGCTTTCCCACCAACGCCATGCTGGCCCACCAGATTCTGTACCACCCGGATTTTGTCCGGGGCAGCGTCACTACCGCATTTTTGGAGGAGCACCTGGAGGAGCTTCTGGCCTGGACCAAGGAGGCTGAGACATGACCGATTTGTTTGCCAAGCGCCGGGCCCGCCTGCTGGCCCTGAAGGCCCTGCGGGACGGCCAGAGCCACCCGGCCCTGGACAACACCCTGGCCGCCCCCTGCCCGGCCTGCGGCGCCGTGGCGTCCAAGCGGGAGCTGGCCAAAAGCCTCTATGTCTGTCCCCGATGCGGCCATCACAACCCGGTGGGCGCCTATTACCGGCTGCGGCTGGTGCTGGACCCCGGTACCTTCCGGGAGCTGGGGGAGAGGATCGGGGCCCGGGATCCTCTGAATTTCCCGGGTTATGGGGAGAAGCTGGACGACGCCCAGCGCCGCACCGGCCTTACCGAGGCGGCGGTCACCGCCACGGGACGGCTGGACGGCCGCAAGGTGGCGGTGGGGGTGCTGGACGGCCGCTTCCTCATGGGCAGCATATCCGCCGCCGTGGGGGAGAAGGTGGCCCAGCTTGTGGAGTACGCGGCCCAATATAAGCTTCCCCTCATCCTGTTCTCCGCCAGCGGCGGGGCCCGGATGCAGGAGGGCATTTTATCCCTGATGCAGATGGCCAAGACCGCCGCCGCCCTGGAGCGGTTCTCTCAAAAGGGGGGAGTGTACCTCTCCGTGCTCACCGACCCCACCACCGGGGGAGTGACGGCCAGCTTTGCCAGCCTGGGGGACGTGATCCTGGCGGAGCCTGGCGCTCTCATCGGATTTGCCGGGCCCCGGGTCATCCGGCAGACCATCCACCAGACCCTGCCCGAGGGCTTCCAGCGGGCGGAATTTTTACAGGAGCACGGCTTTGTGGACGAGGTGGTCCCCCGGGCCGAGCTGCGGGAGACCCTGGCCCGTCTGCTGAGGCTCCATGGAAAGGGGGGAGGGCGATGAACGGGAACCGCACCGCCTGGGAGCGGGTGACCCTTGCCCGGCACCCGGACCGGCCGGGAACGGCGGACTACATTGCCGCCCTGTTCACCGATTTTTTTGAGCAGCGGGGGGACCGCCTGTGCGGAGAGGACGGCAGCATCCTGGGGGGCGTGGCCCTGTACCACGGCCGCCCGGTTACCGTTCTGGGCCATCGGAAGGGAAAGACCCTGGAGGAGCACCTTCGGTTCCGCTTCGGGATGCCCAACCCGGAGGGCTACCGCAAGGCCCGGCGGCTGATGGACCAGGCGGAAAAATTTCGCCGCCCGGTCCTTACCTTTATCGACACTCCCGGCGCTTATCCCGGCCTGGAGGCCGAGGAACGGGGCCAGGGGGAGGCCATCGCCCGCACCCTGGCCCGGATGAGCGCCCTCACCGTGCCGGTGGTGTCGGTGATCACCGGGGAGGGAGGCAGCGGCGGGGCCCTGGCCCTAGGGGTGGGCAACGTGGTGCTCATGCAGGAGAACGCCGTCTACTCCGTCCTGTCGCCGGAGGGCTTTGCCGCCATTCTGTGGAAAGACGCGGGACGGGCGGAGGAGGCCAGCGGGGTGATGAAGCTCACCGCGCCGGACCTGCGGCGGCTGGGGGTCATCGACGGCATCATCGCCGAGCCCCCCGGCGGGGCCCATACCGACCCGGCCGCCGCCTTCGCCGCCATGGACCGGGCCCTGACCCGGGCCCTGGGCTCCCTGCGGAAGCAGAGCGGCGAGACCCTGGCAGCCCAGCGGTATCAAAAATTCCGGGCCATGGGAGACCCGGCAGGAAAGAAGGAACGCGCGTGAGCGGAATCAGGCTCAAGGGCACGGGCAGCGCCCTGCCCCGGCAGGTGGTCACCAACCGGGATCTGCAGCGGATCGTGGAGACCGACGATGCCTGGATCGTCAGCCGCACCGGCATCCGGGAGCGGCGGAAATGCAGGGACGAGACCCAGAGCAGCCTGGCCGAGGCCGCCGCCCGGGCGGCCATGGAGATGGCCGGAATCGGTCCGGAGACCGTAGGGGTTTGCCTGGTCCCCACCATCACCGCCGACTACATCACTCCCTCCACTGCCTGCGTGCTGCAAAACCGGCTGGGTCTGCCGGAGGACACGGTGTGCTTCGATCTAAACGCCGCCTGCTCCGGCTTTGTCTACGGCCTGCACACCGCCCAGGCCCTGCTGGCGGCCAGCCCCCGGAAATACGGCCTGGTGGTCTGCTCCGAGGTGCTCACCCGCATCACCAACTACACCGACCGGGGCACCTGCATCCTCTTCGGGGACGGGGCGGCCGCCGCGGTGGTGGAGTATGGGGAGACCTATCCCCCCATGCCCACGGTGCTGGGGGCCCGGGGGACCTGGGATATTCTCAACGGGCCGGGGATCAACCGGGGAGCCGAGCCGGTGCTGTATATGGAGGGAACGGCGGTGTTCCGGTTTGCCGTGGAGACCGTACCCCGGTGCATGGATCAGGTGCTGGACCGGGCTGGGCTGGCGTTGGAGGACGTGGATGAATTTGTCTTCCACCAGGCCAACCGCCGCATCCTGGAGCACATCCGGAAAAAATGCGGCATCCCGCCGGAGAAGGTATGGATGAACATGGACCGATACGGCAACGTCTCTTCGGCCAGCACCGCCCTGGCGCTGGACGAGGTGGTCCGGGCCGGGCGGCTGGGGCCGGGGAAACGGGCCCTCTGCGTGGCCTTCGGCGGCGGGCTGACCTGGGGCGGCGCCCTTGTGGAAATGGGGGAGAGAACATGAAGCTCAATGAACTTCTGGGGACGGAGTTCCCCTTTATCCAGGGCGGCATGGCCAACATCGCCACCGGCGCGTTTGCCGCCGCCGTCTCTAACGCCGGGGCCCTGGGCCTGATCGGAGGGGGCGGCATGGACGCCGAGACCCTGCGGATGCATATCCGCCAGTGCAGGGCGCTCACCGACAAGCCCTTCGGGGTGAATATCATGCTGATGAACCCCGCCGCCCCGGAGATGGCCAAGGTGGTGGCCGAGGAGGGGGTCAAGGTGGTGACCACCGGGGCGGGCCTGCCCACCGCCTACCTTCCCCTGTGGAAGGAGGCGGGGATTACCGTATTCCCGGTGGTAGCGGCCTCCCTGGTGGCCAAGCGGCTGGCCCGCAGCGGCATCGACGGCGTGATCGCCGAGGGCTGCGAGTCCGGCGGCCACGTGGGGGAGATGACCACCATGGCCCTGGTGCCCCAGGTGGCGGACGCGGTGGATCTGCCCGTGGTGGCCGCCGGCGGCGTTGCCGACGGCCGGCAGCTCACCGCCGCCTTTGCCCTGGGGGCCTGCGGCGTCCAGCTTGGCACCTGCCTGCTGACCAGCCTGGAGTGCCCCATCCACGACAACTACAAGCAGGCCCTTTTGAAGGCCAAGGACAGCGACACCATGGTTACCGGCCGCACCACCGGCGCGCCGGTGCGGGTGCTGAAAAACAAGATGGCTCGGGAATACGTCCGCATGGAAAAGCGGGACGTGCCCTTGATGGAGCTGGAAAAGCTCACCCTGGGCTCCCTGCGCCGGGCGGTGTTCGACGGCGACGTGGACACCGGCAGCCTGATGGCGGGCCAGGTGGCGGGGATGCTCCACGAGATCCGCCCCCTGCGGGCCATCTTCGAGGACCTGTGGACGGGGTATCAAAGCTGTGTGAAAGGACTGACGGAGCGATGAAGCTGGCCTTTTTATACGCCGGGCAGGGCAGTCAGCACCCCGGCATGGGGCGGGCGTTTTACGAGTCCAGCCCTCTGTTCCGACAGGCCTACGACGGGGCCCCGGTGGACTTCGATCTGACCGAAACCTGTCTGGACGACCCCCAGGGGGTGCTGAACCAGACCGCCTACACCCAGCCCTGCCTGGTAGCCTTCGCCGTGGGCGTGACCAAGCTGCTGAAGGCGGCAGGACTGCGTCCGGACTACTGCGCCGGCCTCAGCCTGGGGGAGTATTCCGCCCTTCACTGTGCCGGGGTGCTGGACGACGAGACCGCCATTTCCCTGGCCGCCTTCCGGGGCAGGGCCATGGCTCAGGCGGCCCAGGGCGTGGAATCCGCCATGATGGCGGTGCTGAATTTGGACCGGGCGGCGCTGTCGGAGTGCTGCCGGGAGGCGTCGGACCTGGGCGTGGTGGAGATCGCCAACTACAACTGCCCCGGCCAGCTTGTCATCGGCGGTGAAAAGGCCGCGGTGGAGCGGGCCGCCGCCCTGGCCCGGGAAAAGGGAGCCCGGCGCTGCCTGCCCCTGAAGGTCAGCGGGCCCTTCCACACCTCGCTGCTGGCCCCCGCTGGCGACACCCTGCGGGAGCGGTTCCAGACCGTGGCCTTCCGCCCCATGGAGGTCCCCGTGCTCTTCAACTGCCTGGGGGACCTGATGGGCCCGGCGGATACCATCCCCGCCCTACTGGAGCGGCAGGTCCAGTCCAGCGTCTACATGGAGGACACCATTCGCCGTCTGGCGGCGCTGGGGGTGGACGCTGTGGTGGAGATCGGTCCGGGTAAAACCCTGTCCGGCTTCGTCCGCAAGACCGCCCCGGAGATGCAAACCTATGCCGTGGAGACTCCCGTCGAGCTGGACGGGGCGGTCTCTGCCCTGAAAGGATAACATGCCATGAGTTTAGAAGGAAAAATCGCCGTGGTCACCGGCGGCAGCCGAGGGATCGGCCGGGCGGTCTGCCTGGAGCTGGCCCGACAGGGCGCCGCAGTGGTGTTCAGCTACGCCGGCAACACCACCGCCGCCCGGGAGACGGAGGCCGCCTGCGCCGCCCTGGACAGGCCCGCCCGGGGCGTCCGGGCCGACGTGACGGACACCGCCGCCGTGAATGCCCTGCTGGACGGGGTGGTGAAGGAGTTCGGCCGCATCGACATCCTGGTCAACAACGCCGGCATCACCCGGGACGATCTGGTGATGCGGATGAAGGAGGAGGACTTCGACGCCGTCCTCGCCACCAATTTGAAGGGGGCCTTCCTGTGCTGTAAGACGGCGGCCCGGACCATGATAAAGCAGCGCTTCGGCCGTGTCGTCAACGTCAGCTCAGTGGTGGGCCTGCGGGGCAACGCGGGGCAGTCCAACTACGCCGCCAGCAAGGCGGGACTCATCGGCCTGACCAAGTCCCTGGCCAAGGAGCTGGCCACCCGGGGCGTCACCGTCAACGCGGTGGCTCCCGGCTTCATCGACACCGATATGACCGCCGTCTTGCCCGAGACCGCCCGCACCGCCCTGCTGGACACCATCCCCATGAAGCGGCTGGGCACAGGGGCGGATGTGGCCGCCGCCGTGGCCTTTTTTGCCTCGGAGGAGGCGGGCTATCTCACCGGCCAGGTTCTCTGCGTGGATGGGGGCATGGCCGTATGAAGGAGGTTGGTTCGATGGAAAAACGACGGGTCGTCATCACCGGACTGGGGTGTGTCACCCCGCTGGGCCACACCGTGGCCGAGACCTGGCAGGCGGTGAAGGACGGGGTGTGCGGCATCGGCCCCATCACCCAGTATGACGCGGAAAACCAGAAGGTCAAGCTGTGCGCCGAGGTAAAGGATTTCGACCCCACGGCCTGGATGGACCGGCGGGAGGCCAAGCATATGGCCCGCTTTGCCCAGCTTGCGGTGGCGTCGGCCCAGCAGGCCGTAGCGGACGGCGGGCTGGACATGGAGCGGGAGGACCCCCTGCGCTGCGGCGTCATCGTTTCCAGCGGCATCGGCGGGCTGTCCATCACGGTGGAGGAGCTGGTGAAGGGCCAGACCAAGGGCTTCGACCGAATCTCTCCCTTTTATATCCCCATGACCATCTGCAACATGGCCGCCGGGCTCATCGCCATCCGGCACGGCTTTCAGGGCATGTGTACCTGCCCGGTCACCGCCTGCGCCGGGGGCACCAACGCGGTGGGCGACGCCTTCCGGCAAATCCGGGACGGCTACGCCGACGTGATGCTCTGCGGCGGGGCCGAGAGCGTGGTCACCCCCCTGGCCGTCGGCGGCTTCACCTCCATGAAGGCCCTGCACACCGGGGACGACCCGGCCCGGGCCTCTATCCCCTTTGACAGGGAGCGCAGCGGCTTTGTTTTGGGAGAGGGGGCCGGCATTCTGCTTCTGGAGGAGTATGGCCGCGCCAAGGCCCGGGGGGCCCGGATCTATGCCGAGGTGGTGGGCTACGGCGCTACCTGCGATGCCCACCACATGACCGCCCCGGCCCCCGACGGCTCCGGCGGGGCGTCGGCCATGGCCCTGGCGTTGGCCGACGGAGGAATCCGGCCGGAGGAAGTGGATTACATCAACGCCCACGGCACCTCTACCCCCCTGAACGACAAGGGGGAGACCGCGGCGGTGAAGGCGGTGTTCGGGGACTGGGCCTATCGGCTGGCTATGAGCTCGACCAAGTCCATGACCGGCCATATGCTGGGGGCCGCTGGGGCGGTGGAGGCCATTTTCTCCGCGCTGGCCCTGGTGGACGGCTATCTCCCGGCCACCATCCACTACCGGGAGCCCGACCCGGAGTGCGACCTGGACGTGGTGCCCAACACGGGCCGGAACGCCGACCTGCGCTGCGTCCTGTCCAACTCCCTGGGCTTCGGCGGCCACAACGCCAGCCTGCTGTTTCAGAGATGGGAGGGACGGTAGATGGAGCTGGATTCCAATCAGATCGCCGCGCTGCTGCCCCACCGCTACCCCTTCGCCCTGGTGGACCGGATCACGGACTACGAGCCCGGAGCGTGGGCCAGGGGAATCAAGTGCGTGTCGGTGAACGAACCGTTCTTCTGCGGCCATTTTCCCCAGAAGCACGTGATGCCGGGCGTGCTCATCCTGGAGGCCCTGGCCCAGGTGGGGGCGGTGGCGGCCCTGTCCCTGCCGGAGAACAGGGGCAAGCTGGCCATTTTCGGCGGCATTAAAAACGCCCGGTTCAAGCGCCGGGTGGCGCCCGGCGACGTGCTGGAGCTGGAGTGCGCGATGGTGAAGCGGAAGGGCCCGGTGGGCATCGGCGCGGCCGGGGCCACGGTGGACGGCCAGGTGGCCGCGGTGGCGGAGCTGACCTTTGTACTGACCGACCAGTGAGACTTGCCGTTCTCCCCGCCGTCTGATACAATAAGAAAAACGCACAGGATCATCGACGTGGAGGCGGGACGCATGCTGGAGCAGAAATTCGCGGAGGTCTATACCAAATTCAAGCTGCACTTCTATCTGGAGACGTTTGAGCGCTTCCAGAGGCGGGAGGCCAGCCTGACCACGGTGGAGACCTTTGCCATGGAGACCATCCAGGCGCTGGGGGAACCTACGGTAAACGAGTTTGCCTCCTTTATGAAGATCTCCTCGCCCAACGCAGCCTATAAGGTAAACAGCCTAATCAAAAAGGGCTATGTGGTGAAGGTGCGCTCGGAGAGCGACAAGCGGGAGTACCATCTGCGGCCCACCCAGAAGTATTTGGACTACTATAACATCAGCAACGACTACATCCAGACGGTGATGGGCCGGGTGATCCGGCGGTTTTCCCCGGCCGAGTGCGCCCAGCTCGAGGAGATATTGACCGTCCTGAGTCGGGAGCTGATGCCAGAGGTGCAGCTTCCCGGCGCTCCGGCGGACCGGGAATGAGCCTGTATACGGCGCCCGCCCCAGTGGAAAGCGGAACGCGGCCCCCGCGTGGGCCGCGTTTTTGCATACCTGCCCGGCGGGAATAGGGTGGACAAAGCCCCTGCCGGCGGTGTATAGTAATAGAATCGAAAGGAAGCGGGAACGATGTGGGTTCTTTATGCGTTTGGTTCTGCCCTCTTCGCCGGCATCACGGCGGTACTGGCCAAGATCGGCATCAAGGGAGTCAACTCCCACCTGGCCACCGCCCTGCGCACCGTGGTGGTGGCGGTGTTTGCCTGGCTGATGGTGCTCATCGTGGGCTCCGGCGGCACCATAGGAGACATCCGGGCCGGGAGCTGGCTCTTCCTGGTCCTCTCCGGCCTGGCCACCGGGGCAAGCTGGATCTGTTATTTCCGGGCCCTCCAGCTCGGCAGCGTGAACCAGGTGGCGCCCATCGACAAGTCCAGCACCGTGCTCACCATGCTTCTGGCCTTTCTGCTGCTGCGGGAGCGTATCTCCCTCAACATGCTGCTGGGAATGGGCCTCATCCTGGGCGGCACCCTGCTGATGCTCCAGCGGCAGGAGAGCGCCAAGGCAGAGCCGGAGGGGAAGGGCTGGCTCGTCTGGGCGGTGCTCTCCGCCGTGTTTGCCAGCCTCACCGCCATTTTGGGAAAGGTGGGCATCCAGGGAGTGGAGTCCAACCTGGGTACCGCCATCCGAACCCTGGTGGTGCTGGCTATGGCCTGGGGGATCGTCTTTGCACAGGGCCTCCAGCGGCAGATCCCCGCCATTGACGCCAGAAGCTGGATCTTTTTGGCCCTGTCCGGCCTGGCCACGGGACTGTCCTGGATGCTCTATTACCGGGCCCTCCAGGATGGACTGGCCAGCGTGGTGGTCCCCATCGACAAGCTGAGCATCCTGGTCACGGTGGCCTTTTCCGCTCTGCTGCTGAAGGAGCGCCTCAGCCGCCGGGCAGGCGTGGGGCTGGCTCTGCTCACCGCCGGGACCCTACTTCTGCTGGTGAAATTTTAGGAGGAATCCCATGAGACGATTGCTGGCGGCCCTGTGCGCCGCGCTGCTGCTGGCGCTGACCGCCTGCACACCCCGGAGCCAGACGCCGGAGCGCCACGAGCTCACCTATCTGGACGTCTTTGACACGGTCACCACCCTGGTGGCCTACGGCGGGACCGGGGAGGACTTCAGCGCGGAGGCCGGACGCATTCACGCCGAGCTGTTGGACTATCACCGGCTCTACGACATCTACAACGACTACCCCGGCCTCAACAACCTCAAGACGGTGAACGACCGGGCGGGAGAGGCCCCGGTGGAGGTGGACCGGCGGATCATCGACCTGCTGCTGGAGGCCCGGGAGATGTACGGCGTCACCGGCGGCAAGGTCAACGTGGCCTTCGGCAGCGTGCTGTCCATCTGGCACGACTACCGGGAGGCGGGCATTCTGGACCCGGAGCGGGCCGCGCTGCCTCCCATGGAGGCGCTGCGGGCGGCCGCGGAGCACACGGACCCGGAAGCTGTGGTCATCGACGAGGAGCGCTCCACCGTCTATCTGGCCGACCCGGCCATGAGCCTGGACGTGGGGGCCATCGCCAAGGGCTATGCCGCCCAGCGGGTCTGCGACAGCGCCCGGGCGCGGGGGGTAGAATCCCTGCTCCTCAGCGTGGGGGGCAACGTGTGCGCCATCGGCAGCCGCCTGGGGGCGGACGATCCCTGGCCGGTGGGGGTGGAGAACCCCTTCCCGGGGGAGGGCGGCTACCTCCACACTCTGCGCATCGCCGGCCAGAACCTGGTGACCAGCGGCAGCTACCAGCGCTATTACACCGTGAACGGCAGAGACTACCACCATATTATTGACCCGGACACCCTGATGCCGGCGGACTATTTTGCCTCCGTCACAGTACTGGCGGACGACTCGGGGAAGGCGGATGCGCTGTCCACCGCCCTGTTCAACCTGCCCTATGAGGCGGGAAAGGAGCTGGCGGAATCCCTGGAGGGGGTGGAGGCTTTCTGGGTGGAGCCGGACGGAACCGAACACTGTACCGACGGCTTCCAGGCCGTGATGGACGACCAGACCTGAGTGGAGGGAACGAGAGATGCGCATTTTAGTCATCGACGGGCAGGGCGGCGGCATCGGAAGCCGTCTGGTGGCCCTGCTCAAGCCCCGGCTCCTGCCGGGGTGGGAGCTGCTGGCGGCGGGCACCAACGTGCTGGCCACCAACGCCATGCTCAAAGCGGGGGCTGGCCGTGGCGCCACCGGAGAGAACGCCATCGCCGTCAATGCGGTCCGGGCGGACATCATTCTGGGCCCCATCGGCGTGATCCTGGCCAACGGTCTCATGGGCGAGGTGCCGCCGGCGGTGGCCTCCGCCGTGTCCGGGGCGGAGGGGGTCAAGATTCTGATCCCCTCCAACGCCTGCGGAACCCGGATTGCCGGGACCGAGGAGATGAAGCTGGAGGAATACCTGCGGCGGGCCGTGGAGCTGGCCGCGGCGGAGATGGAGAAAAAGAGCTCATAAAGGATACGGGGCCGTCCCATTGGGACGGCCCCGTATGTTTATAAGGTGACCCAATACCGCCTTAACCCGTCCTTTCGCGTCATCTGGCCCAGCCGCGGCTGCGGTCCACGGCCCTGTGCCAGTCGGACAGCAGTGTTTCCCGCCGCTGAGGGGCCATATCCGGATCGAAGGTCACATCGCACTTCCAGAGTCCCTCGATCTCGTCCTGGTCCTTCCACACCCCCACGGCCAGCCCGGCCAGATAGGCCGCGCCCAGAGCGGTGGTCTCCCGGATCACCGGACGCCGGACCTGCCGGTCCAGGATATCGGCCTGGAACTGCAGCAGAAAGCCGTCCCGGCTGGCCCCGCCGTCGGCCCGGAGCTGGTCCAGCGGAATGCCGGTGTCCTTCTCCATGGCGGTGGCCAGGTCACAGACCTGATAGGCGATGGACTCCTGAGCCGCCCGGATGATGTGCTCCCGCCGGGTGCCCCGGGTCAGGCCCACGATGCAGCCTCGGGCGTACATGTCCCAGTAGGGGGCTCCCAGGCCGGTGAAGGCGGGCACCAGATACACGCCCCCGGTATCGGGGACCTTTTGCGCGTAATATTCCGCGTCCCGGCTCTCGGTGAGAAAGCGCATCTCATCCCGGACCCACTGGATGACCGCGCCTCCCACAAAGACCGAGCCCTCCAGGGCATACTGCACCTTCCCGCCCAGGCCCACGGCGATGGTGGTGATGAGGCCGTTCTGACTGACACAGGGGATGGCGCCGGTGTTCATCAGCAGGAAGCAGCCGGTGCCGTAGGTATTCTTGGCCTGGCCGGGGCGGAAGCAGGTCTGCCCGAAGAGGGCGGCCTGCTGGTCGCCGGCGATGCCGGCGATGGGCACCTGCGCCCCGGCAAATTCAGCGTAGCCATACACCGCGCTGGAATCCCGCACCTCCGGCAAGATGGCCCGGGGGATGTCCAGGGCGGCGAGCAGGGTGTCGTCCCAGCACAGCTTATGGATGTCGTAGAGCATGGTGCGGGAGGCATTGGTGTAGTCGGTGACGTGGACGGCCCCGCCGGTCAGCTTCCACAGCAGCCAGGTGTCCACCGTGCCGAAGAGGATCTCTCCGCAGCGGGCCCGCTCCTGCGCGCCCTCCACATGATCCAGCATCCATCGGATCTTGGTGGCGGAGAAATAGGCATCGGGCACCAGGCCGGTGGTCTGCCTGATGTGATCCCCGAGACCGTCGGCGAGCAGTCTGTCCACGATGGGGGCGGTGCGGCGGCACTGCCACACGATGGCGTTGCAGATGGGCCGCCCGGTGTCCTTTTCCCACAGGATGGTGGTCTCCCGCTGATTGGTGATGCCGATGGCGGCGATTTGGGCGGGGGTGACCCCTGTCTGGGCGATGACCTCCATCATCACGCCGTACTGGGAGGACCAGATCTCCATGGGGTCGTGCTCCACCCAGCCTTCCTGAGGATAGAACTGGGTAAATTCCTTTTGGGCCACGCCCACGATGTTCTGCTCCCGGTCAAAGAGAATGGCCCGGGAGCTGGTGGTGCCCTGGTCCAGGGCCAGCAGATAGGCGCCCATACCGGCCGCCTCCTTTCCTTGTCTGGTGGATTACAGCTCTGTGCTCTCCCCGTGCTCCAGCAGCAGCCGGCCCGGGCCATCGAAGCCCTCGGCCAGAGCGCGGTTGTAGTGATAGCTGGGGTCGGTGTGGATGGGCACGGAGTGCCGGGCGGCCACGGTCCAGGCGCAGCGGCTGGCCTCGGCGGCGTCCATGTTGTAAATACCGTCGATGGGCAGCAGGGCCCAGTCCAGGCGCCGGCCGGCCAGGCCGGCCATGGCGTCCACCCAGGAGGTGTCCCCGGCGTGGTAGAGGGTCCTGCCGTCGGCGGTGAGGAGATAGCCCACGCAGGCGTCCATGGGGTGGTTCCGGTTCCCGGCGGGGACAGCCTCTACCCGCACGTCCCCCACCTGAAAGGTGCGGTAGACGCCGCCGGTGAGGGCCTGGCCGGCCCGGATGACCCGGCAGCCGGCCTTCTGGATGACCCGGGAGAGGTCGTTGTGGTCGCCGTGCTCGTGGGTGATGAGCACCAGATCGGCGGGCAGGTCGTAGCCTTCCCCAACGGCAGGGTCAAGGTAGATTACCATGCCGGACCGGGTGACGACGCGGCAACTGGCGTGCCCCTGAAAGAGCAGAACAGCCATAGAGGATACCTCCTTTTTCTCCTTATAGGCGTTTTTTGCGCAGGGCGAAGGTGCAGGCGAAAAACAGGGCCAGGTACAGCGTGATGGAAGCGCCGGCGGAGGAACCGATGTAGTAGGAGGTCATCAGTCCGGCCACGCCTGCGATCACAGCGGAGAGGATGGAGAACAGATGGTACTCCTTCATGTTCCGGGCCACGTTGCGGGCGGCGGCGCCGGGGAGTACCAGCAGGGAGTTGATGACCAGCAGTCCCACCCAGGTCATGGATACGGTGACCACCACGGCAATGGCGGCGGAGAAGAGGGCCTCCTGCCAGAATACCCGGATGCCGCGGCTGTCGGCCAGAGCGGGGTGGACCGAGGCGAGCAGGAGCTGGTTGAAAGACAGAGCCCACAGCAGAACCAGGACCAGCAGGATGAGGGCCAGCAGGCCAATTTTGGCAGGCTCCACGCTGAGGATATCGCCGATGAGCAGGGCGTTGTACTTGGTGAAGCTGCCGCCGCCCAGGGTGGCGATGAAGATGCCCAGGGCCACGGCGGTAGAGGAGAAGACGCCGATGACGGTGTCGCTGGCCAGGGCGGTCCGCCGCCGGACAAAGGTGAACAGCAGGGCAAAGACCACCGCGAACAGCACGGCGAACCACATGGGATCGGCGCCGGCAAAGAGCTTCACCGACGCGCCCAGCAGAGTGCCGATGGCGATGCCGGTAAAGGCGGAGTGGCCCAGCGCGTCGGAGAAGAAGGACATGCGGCTTTCCACCACCATGGTGGACAGCAGGCCGAACAGGGGGGAGATGACCAGCACCGCCAGCAGGGCGTTCTTCATAAAGAACATGCTTCCGGGCTGGGCCCAGTCGAAGGGCAGCAGGTCCACCAGGGAGTACCACAGCGCCATATCAGCCCCGCCCCCTTCCCAGCGAGAGGTGGAAGACCTCCTGGAATTCCGGGGAGGAGAGGACCTCCGCCGGCGTGCCCGCCTTCAGCACTCCGCTCTGGAGCAGGATGACCTTGTCGGCATATTCCTCCAGGGTGGCAAAGTCGTGGGTGGACAGGAGGATGGACAGGTCGTAAGACCGCCGCACCTCGTCCAGCATGTCCAGAAGCTGCTTTTCCCCCTCGATGTCCACACCGGACAGTGGCTCGTCCAAAATCAGAATGTGGGGCACCGGCTCCAGGGCCATCGCCAGCAGCACCCGCTGGAGCTCGCCACCGGACAGGGAGCCGATGCGCTTGTCGATGAGGCTTTCGGCGTGAACCCGCTCCAGGCAGGCCGCCACCCGGGCGCGGACCTTTTTCGGCGCCGGCAGGAACACCGGCCAGGTGTCGATGGCGGAGACGAACAGGTCCAGCACGCTCACCGGGTCCCCCCGGTCAAAGGAGGGGGATTGGGGCACATAGCCGATGAGGGGCCGGGTCCGCCGCCCGCCCGCCTGCTGGAAGTCGATGGTCCCCGCGTGGGGGAGCTGGCCCAGAATGGTGCGGAAGAGGGTGGACTTGCCCGCTCCGTTGGGGCCGATGAGGGCGGTGATCTCCCCGCAGTGGAGGTGGAAGCTGACATGCTCCAGAATGGTCTGCTCCCCCAGCGAGACGGACAGGTCCGCCACCTTCAGGCAACAGGCCCCCGAGCAGCCGGAGCCGGCGTTTTCGTGCTTTTTGACGCTCATTGCAGAGCCTCCAGAATGGTGCCGAGATTGGCGTTCATAGCGTCGATATAGGGCTGGATGCCGTCGCCGTCGCCGCTCATGATCATGTCGAGCGTATCGACGGCGCAGCCAGTCTCCCGGGCGATGGCCCGGGCGGTGGCGTCGGAGCCGTTTTTCTCAGTGAAGATGGCGGGGATATGGTGCTCCTCCACCAGAGAGACGATTTCCCGGATCTCGGCGGCGGACGCCTCGGAGCCCTCCTCCTCTTCGATGGCCTTGAGCAGCTCCAGACCAAACGCCTGGGCGAAGTACTGGAACCCGTCGTGGAAGGTGATGAGACCCGGAAGGGCGGCCAGCGCATCCCCGTCCGGCTGGATGCCGCTCTGAATCTCCTTTACGGCGGTACCGCTGTTGGAGCGATATGGATCCAGATGGCTTGGATCGACAACGGCCAGCGCCTCTGCGATCGTTTGAAGCATCCGTTCCGCATTCCCGGGGGCCATCCAGATGTGGGGGTCATAGTGCTCCCCTTCCTCCTCGCCGGCTCCGTGGTCATGTTCTTCGTGACCCTCGTAGGGAAGCAGTTCAAGACCCTGGGCGCAGTCGATGACTGAGGCGGCGGATTGGGACAGGGCGTCGGACATGAAGTCCTCCAGCCCTACGCCATTCATGACGATGACGTCGGCGGCCTCGATGGCCTTCATATCGTTGACGGTGAGGGTGTAGTCGTGGAGGCAGGAAATCTGCCCCTGAACCAGCAGGTCCACCTGTACCCCATCCACCCCCTTGGTGACGGCGGTGGTAAACAGATAGACGGGATAGGTGGTGCACAGGACCCGCAAAGTGCCGCCCTCCGTGGGGGCGGGGGAGGCCGGTTGCCCCCCGCCGCAGGCGGTGAGCAGGAGCAGCGCGGCCAGGAGAATGGAAGACAGAGATTTTTTCAAGCGAACACCTCATAACCGGAAAATCGTTGGTATGGATCGTCAATATTTTATTATACCCTGTCTGTACCGATTTGTAAATAAAACCGGAGCGGCATTGGCCGCTCCGGTTTCCAAAGGTCAGAGCTGTTTCAGTAGGGAGAGGACGGGCTGGAGGGAGAAGAAACCCGCCGCAAAGCTGGCAGCGTTGGCAGCCAGGGCATAGAGTATCCGCCGGCCCCGGGTATGCCCTCCCTTGAGCAGGAAGGCGTAGGCTACGGCCTCCACCGCGAAGATGACGGCCTCCGCCGGGAGCAGGACCAGCAGATAGAAGGGGAAGGAGCTGGCAAGCGTGACGAATCCGCTGCCGATCACCAGGTGGAGCCCGAGCTGCGTGGCCAGGTTGACCAGCAGGAACACCAGGGCATTCTCCCGCAGCCGGAAGCCGAAGAGGAGGAGGACGATCCCCTCCACAATCAGGGTGGGGATCAGGGTGGCCAGGAGCTGGATCAATCTGGCCAGCCAGCCGGAGGTGGCCCGGGTGACAGAGTTGGTCTGGCAGTCATAGACCAGATTGGTATAAAAAGCGGTGCGGGTGAAGGATTCCTCTGTGGCCTGGGAGCCCTCCGCCGTGGAGACGGCGATGCGGAAGGTCTTTGGCAGGCCGTGGTAGGTGAAGCGGTGGGCGCCGTTTGCATCGGGAGTCAGGTCTCCGAAAAGCGGGGCCCGGGTGCCGCCGGCGAAGGCGGGATACCAGCCCTCCCCCTCCCAGACATGAAGCCCGGCCAGCAGGGCCTGGTCGTAGGGCTTGCCATGCAGGTTGTCATAGCTGCCCCGCGTCTCCTCCGGGATGAGCAGATCCAGGTAGTAGAGCCCGTCCGGAGCGTTTTTCACCAAAATGGTGAGCTCCGGCTTGGGCCCCATATCGGCGGAGGCGCGGACCGGGAGCAGAGCCAGACAGAGCAGCAGCGCGCAGGCAAGAGAACAGATGCGTTTCATGGTGGAACCCCCTTTCTATCCAGATAGACGATGGAAGGACCCTTTTTATGACAGAGCCTCCCGGAAAAAATCATCCGGGAGGCTCCGCGTTCCATCATTTTGCGTAGAAGTTGATGAGGCAGCCGGCCAGGATGATGTCCCGCTCTTCGCGGGTCAGGCCGGGCAGGCACAGGGTGACAGGGGATTCCACGCCGTTCTGGAGCAGGGTGGCCGTCACCTCCTCGCCGTCGCCCTCCAGCAGGGCCCGGATACCCGGAATATAGACCCGGTCGCCGGGTTGGAGGTTTTTCTCCTTCAGGCCAGCGCAGATGAAGGGCAGCATCCCCCAGTTCACCACGTTGGAGCGGTAGCGCTTAGTGGCATACTCCTCGGCAATGTTGGCGCAGCCGCCCAGCACCCGCTGGCAGGAGGCGGCCTGCTCCCGGGCGGAGCCGTCGCCGGGCTTCAGGGCCATGACCAGAGAGCCCAGGCCAGTGGTCCTGGGGTCGTGACCCAGCAGAGCGTCGGGGACCTCGCCCGCCCGGCGTCTGCGCTCCTCGGCCAGGACCGCCTTGGCCCGGGGCACATACTGGGGGTCCTTCCGGCTCAGGGCAAACTCACTGAGACGGATGGGGTTGGAACGGTAAGAGGAGGTCTCGCCGGAGGGGATGAGCTCGTCCGTGGTGGTCACCGGGTCATAGATGGCACACGCCACGGTGAGGAGCAGGTCCTCCGGCAGGGGCACCTGCTCCGGCCAGTCGGCGATGTTGGGACCGAACACCAGCTCGGCGTCCTTCTGGGGCTTGCCCACGCCGTAGTAGACGCGGGAGCGGTAGGAGCTGTCGTCGTACTGATAGGGTTCGCGGGCGGGGTCCGCCGGGGGCTCCGGCAGCTCGTCCGCCCCGGTGAGCACGCCGCCGTTCAGGGCGGTGGCGGCGATGGAGCGGGCGTCCATCAGGGCCACATAGGACACCTGGCCGTCGCCGGGCTTGGAGCCCTCCCGGTTGGGGAAGTTGCGGGTGGAATGCCGGATGGAGAAAGCCCCGTTGGCGGGCACGTCTCCGGCGCCGAAGCAGGGGCCGCAGAAGCAGGAACGAATGGAGGCGCCGGCGGCCATCAGCGTGCTGATATAACCCTTGCGGGTCAGCTCCTGCATGACGGGCATGGAGCCGGGGTAACAGGACAGCCAGAATGCGCCGGAGCCGATGGGGTGGCGGCCCAGGATCTCCGCTGCCCGGACCAGATTCTGATACACGCCGCCGGAGCAGCCGGCGATGACGCCCTGGTCCACCTGGAACTGGCCGTTCACAATCTTCTTGGTCAGAGAGGCGGGGGGATTCTTCAGCTCCAACTGCCGGACCGCGTCCTCGTCCACCTGGTGCAGCAGGTCGGCCATGTTGGCCTTGAACTCCCGGATGGTGAAGGCGTTTGAGGGGTGAAAGGGCAGGGCGATCATGGGTTCCACCGTGCCCAGGTCAATCTCGATGAGGGCGTCGTAGCGGGCGCCGGCGGCGGGGGCCTGAGCCTTGAACTGCTCACCGCGGCCCAGAAGGTCCAGATGCTCCCGCACCGTGTCGTCGGTGGACCACACGGAGGACAGGCAGGCGGTCTCGGTGGTCATGACATCAATGCCGGAGCGGTAATCCATGGCTAGGCTGGCTACGCCGGGGCCGAAGAATTCCAGCACCGCGTTTTTCACGATGCCCTGCCGGAAGGTGGCGCCGATCAGGGCCAGAGCCACGTCCTGAGGGCCGGTGCCCGGGCGGGGGGCGCCGGTGAGGTAGACGGCGATGACCTTGGGATAGGCCACGTCGTAGGTCTTGCACAGGAGCTGGCGGGCCAGCTCGGGGCCGCCCTCGCCGATGGCCATGGCGCCGTAAGCGCCGTAGCGGGTGTGGGAGTCGGAACCCAAGATCATCCGGCCGGGGGCGGCATACCGCTCCCGCATGTAGGAGTGGATGACGGCCTGGTGGGCGGGAACAAACTCACCACCGTACTTTTTGGCGGCGGACAGGCCAAAAACGTGGTCATCCTCGTTGATGGTACCGCCCACGGCGCACAGGGAGTTGTGGCAGTTGGTAAGCACATAGGGCACCGGGAATTCCGTCATGCCAGAGGCGCGGGCGGTCTGGATGATGCCCACATAGGTGATGTCGTGGGAGGCCATGGCGTCAAACCGGATCTTCAGACGATCCATATCGGGGGCGGTGTTGTGGGCCTTCAGGATGGAGTAGGCCATGGTTCTGTCCCGGCCCTCGCTCCCGGCGGCGGGCGCAAAGCCCGCCCCTGTATAGGTTACGGGAGAGTTGGTGATTCGTATCATAGGAATCCCTCCGTTTTGATTTAGCAGAATAAAGTTATTATATCAAAAGGCTTGGACCGTGACAAGAGGCGGAAGAAAGACCCTTATAGAAATCCTGCATAAGAGCGGATAGAGCAGAAGGGCCCGGCCGTCCAGTGGACGGCCGGGCCGAAGCGGTTTGGCTTACAGCATGCCCATCAGGTTGAAGCTGACCACCAGGCCGGAGAATACGATAGAGACGGTGGAGCACAGCTTGATGAGAATGTTCAGGGAGGGGCCGGAGGTATCCTTGAAGGGGTCGCCCACAGTGTCGCCCACGACGGCGGCCTTGTGGCAGTCGGAGCCCTTGCCGCCATGGTGGCCGGACTCGATATACTTCTTGGCGTTGTCCCAGGCGCCGCCGGCGTTGGACATAAACACAGCCATGGCAAAGCCGGTGACGGACACGCCGCCCAGCAGGCCCACCACGCCGGTGGGGCCCAGGATCAGACCGGTGGCGATGGGGACGATGATGGCCAGCAGGGCGGGAGCCACCATCTCATGCAGGGCGCCCTTGGTGCACAGGGAGACGCAGGCGGCATAGTCGGGATCAGCCTTGCCCTCCATGATGCCGGCGATCTCGCGGAACTGCCGGCGGACCTCCACCACGATGGATTCGGCGGCGGTCTGCACCGCGGACATGGTGAAGGCGGAGAACACGAAGGTCAGCATGGCGCCGATGAACATGCCCACCAGCACGGTGGGGCTGGTCAGGGTGAAGTTCAGAACCTCGCTGGTCTTGGTTTGGACGATGTCCACATAAGACACCAGCAGGGCCAGAGCGGTCAGGGAGGCGGAGCCGATGGCGAAGCCCTTGCCGGTGGCGGCGGTGGTGTTGCCCAGAGAGTCCAGGGCGTCGGTACGCTCGCGGACCTGCTCAGGCAGGCCGGACATCTCAGCGATGCCGCCGGCGTTGTCGGCCACGGGGCCGTAGGCGTCGGTGGCCAGGGTGATGCCCAGGGTGGACAGCATACCCACGCCGGCGATGCCGATACCGTAGAGGCCCTGGTTGAAGGCGGCGGTGAACAGGCCGCTTTCGTCCACTACATTCAGGGAGCCGCCGGCGGCAAAGTAGCTGATGAGCACGGCGGCCGCCACGATGAGGATGGAAGCCACGGTGGATTTCAGGCCCAGGGAGATGCCGCCGATGATGACGGTGGCGGAGCCGGTCTCGGAGGAGGCGGCCAGCTTCTGCGTGGGCTTATAGGTGTCGGAGGTGTAGTACTCGGTGAAGTAGCCGATGGCGCAACCGCCCACCAGGCCGGCCAGAATGGCCACATACACGCCCCAGTTGCCCACGGTAAAGTAGGTGAGGGGGGCGGCGGCGATGGCGGAAAGAATGGCGGCTAGATAGGTACCGGTGCGCAGGCTCTTCAATAGGGACTTCTGGTCGGCGTCCTCCTTGGTCTTGACGAAGAAGGAGCCGATGATGGAGCACACGATACCGGCCACGGCGATGACCATGGGCAGGATCATACCGGCGTAGCCGTAGCCGGCCACGGCGGACAGTGCGAAGGTGGCCAGAATGGAACCCACATAGGACTCATACAGGTCGGCGCCCATGCCGGCCACGTCGCCTACGTTGTCGCCCACGTTGTCGGCAATGGTGGCGGGGTTGCGGGGGTCATCCTCAGGGATGCCGGCCTCCACCTTGCCCACCAGATCGGCGCCCACGTCGGCGGCCTTGGTATAGATGCCGCCGCCCACCCGGGCGAACAGCGCCATGAAGGAGGCGCCCATGCCGTTCATGACCATGATGTTGGCCAGGGTGTTGGGATCGGTAATGCCAAAGGCATAGTGAAGAAGGAAGAACCAGATAGAGATGTCCAGCAGGCCTAGGCCCACCACGGTGAAGCCCATGACCGAGCCGGAGGAGAAGGCCACCCGCAGCCCGCGGTTCAGGCTCTCAGAGGCGGCCTGGGCGGTCCGGGCGTTGGACTGGGTGGCAATCTTCATGCCGATGAAGCCGGCCAGCATGGACCAGATACCGCCGGTGACGAAGGCGAAGGGGGTAAATTTGGAGAGCATCTCTCCGTTAGAGGCGAAGGCAATGACCAGCAGGAGCACAAAGACCACCAGAAATACCTTGGCTACGGTGCTGTACTGCCGCTTGAGGTAGGCGTTGGCGCCCTCACGGATCGAGGCCGCGATCTTTTGCATCAGGTCGGTGCCCTCAGAAAATTTGAGGACGTTCTTCCGCTGGACCCAGGCAAAGATCAGAGCAACGACCGCTCCGACCAGCCCCACCCAAAAGAAATGTTCAAAGTTCAAAATCTCCACTCCTTTGCTTGTTCTCCCCCTCTGCCAGGGGGAGAACTCCTTGTTAAATATTCTATCATAACCAATTCTTTTTGCAAGGCGGCACGGTCCCGTTTCCGGCCAATATGACCGATTTTACAATTCAAACGAAAATAAAAAGTACAAAATGCAGCTTTCCGTGCATTGTTACCAGGCGGCCTCAAAAACATAGAAAGTTCGAAAGCGAAAGAGATTCAAATAAAAAGTTTGCCCCCTTACGAGCGGCAGAAGACCGTAAATGCAAAAAAGAGGAATGCCAAAAAATTTTGTGAAAAATTTTTGTGTTCGCCAGGGAAAACAACAAAAAAGGACGGGGCGGGCAAAGCCCGCTCCCGTCCGGGGCGAGAAAGGAAGCGATTACACCCGCCGCCAGGCGGCCGTGCTGCACAGGATAAGGATGGGGAAGACCTCCAGCCGGCCGATGACCATACAGGCGGTGAGAGCCAGTTTGCTCAGAGGCGAGAACAGGGCAAAGTTACCCATGGGGCCAACCGCCTCCAGGCCGGGGCCGATGTTGCTGATGCAGGCCACCACGGCGGTAAAGGTGGTACCGAAAGAGAAGTTGTCCAGGGCCACCACCAGGCAGGCGGCGAAAATGATGAGCATATAGGCGCCCAGGAAGATGGTGACGGTGTGCAGGACCTTTTCCTCCACCACACGTCCGTCCAGCTTGACCACGTTGACCGAGCGGGGGTGGATGATCTGGCGGATCTCCCGGCGGACGTTTTTGAGCAGCAGCAGCACCCGGGAGCATTTGACCCCGCCGCCGGTGGACCCGGCGCAGGCGCCGCAGAACATGAGGATGACCAGCAGCACCCGGGAGAACTCCGGCCACAGGTTGAAGTCCACGCTGGAAAAGCCGGTGGTGGAGATGATGGAGGCCACCTGGAAGAAGGCGTGACGCAGAGCGGTAAGGGGCGAGCCGTACTGGCCGGCGATGTTAAAGGTGATGAGGACAACCGAAAGGCTCACAACCGCGCCGAAAAACCGCAGCTCGTCGCTGTCCAGGGCCTGTTTCCATTTGCCCTGTAGGATCAGGAAATACAGGGCAAAGTTCACCGAAAACAGCAGCATGAACACACCGATGATGATCTCGACGGCCGGGCTGTGGTAGCCGCCGATGGAGAGATTCAGAATGGCAAAACCGCCGGTGCCGGCGGTAGCGAAGGAGTTGACCACGCAGTCGTACAGGGGCATCCCCGTCAGCTTGAGTGCGATCACCTCCAGAACGGTGAGGGCAAAATAGATGCCGTAGAGGATCTTGGAAGACTCGGAAGATTTGGGCACCAGCTTGGAGACAATGGGGCCGGGGGACTCGGCCTTCATCAGGTGCAGGGTGCGGGCTCCCAGGGAGGGGAGCAGGGCAATGGTGAGAATCAGTACGCCCATGCCGCCCAGCCAGTGGGTAAAGGAGCGCCAGAACAGCAGTCCGTAGGGCAGACCTTCAATGGCGGTGAGGATGGAGGCGCCGGTGGTGGTGAAGCCGGACAGCGATTCAAACAGGGCGTCGATGTAGGTGGGAAAGGCCCCCGTTTCGGGATACAGCAGCCCGAAGATGCGGAAGGGCAGGGCGCCGAATACGCCGATCAGAACCCAGATGAGCCCGGCGGTGAAAAAGCCCTCCCGGGCAAAGAAGTCGGTCTTGGCCCGCAGCAGGGACAAAAGCCCGCCCACGGCCGCGGTGACCACAGCGGAGAGGAGCAGGGGGCGGGGATCGTCACCGTAGAGCAGGGCTACCGCCAACGGAAGAAGCATACAGGCGGCCTCCACCAGCAGCACCTTACCGGACACCCGAAAAACCAGCTTGAAATTCATGGTCAGCCGTCCGCCTCCATGCCGCTTTCATCGTAGATGTCGTTGACATCCAAAATGCCCATGCCCCGGGAGATGATGATGACCGTGTCGCCGGAGCTGATGACCGAGGAGCCCACGGGGATGATGACCTGGCCCTGGTGGATGATGACAGCGATGAGGACTCCGCGCTTCAGCCGCAGGTCCTTCAGGGGGGTGTGCAGGTGCCGGGTGGTGCCGTTGACGGCAAACTCGGCGGCCTCCGCCCCGCCCTCGGCGATGCGGTACAGGGCGTTCATCACGCTGCCCTTGGAGTTCTGCATCCCCCGGACCACCTGAAGGATGTGCCCGGCGGTGATGAGCTTGGGGGAGATGACGCTGTCCAGCCCCAGGTGCTGGACGATGCCGGTGTAGTTCTGGCGGTTGCACTTGGCCACCACCTTTTTCAGCCCCTTCTGCAGGGCGTAAAGAGAGATGATCAGGTTGTCCTCGTCCCGGTCGGTGAGGGCCACGAAGGCGTCGTTGGCCGCCATGTTCTCCGACTCCAGCAGCTCCTGGTCGGTGCCGTCGCCGTTGATGACGAGGGTGTGGGGGAGCAGCTCGGAGAGCTGGCGGCAGCGCTCTTCCTTCCGCTCCACGATGGTCACCTTCATGTTCATCCGCTCCATCAGGGCGGCCAAATAGAAGGTGATGCGTCCGCCGCCCACCACAAAGACATTGCGGATCTTGGGGGCGTACCGGCCCATCAGCTCAAAAAAGCCGTGCAGGCCCAGCGGCGCCCCGATCAGATAGAGCTTGTCCCCCACCTGGGGCACGAAAGAGCCGTCGGGGATCAGGACCTCCTCGTTCCGCTCGGCGGCGCAGAATAGAATAGGCAGGTCCCGCACCTTTCGAGACAGGGCTGAAAGGGGCTGGCCAATGAAAAAGTCCTCCTCCCGGGCCCGGAAGCTCATCAGCTCCACCCGCCCGCGGTAGAAGGTCTCGATGTTGGCCGCCGAGGGGAAGCGCAGGATACGGGAGATTTCCACGGCGGTGTCGTTCTCCGGATTGATGAGCAGGTCGATGCCCATGCCCATTTTCAGCATTCCCTGGGCGGCCGTGTACTCAAAATTGCGGACCCGGGCGATGGTGTATTTGGCCCCCAGACGCTTGCCAGTGAGGCAGCAGACCATATTCACCTCGTCCAGGTTGGTGACGGCGATGAGCAGGTCGGCGGTATCCGCGCCGGCCTCCTTCAGGGCGGTCAGGGAGGCGCCGTTGCCTTTGATGCACATGACGTCCAGCGTGTCGGAGGCCTTTTGCAGCGCATTGTCGCTGGTATCAATGATGGTGACGTCATGCTCTTCCCGGGAGAGATGCTCGGCCAAGGTGAAGCCCACCTTACCGTCGCCGACGATGATGATCTTCAAGACTCCACATCCTTTGTGCGTAATCTGAACGGAATCGGAATGGCGTAGACCATCATAGCGTATCGTGACGATATTTGCAAGGGCTAATCCCGCCAGAGACGGAGAAATCCCGCGTCGTGGAGCTCTTTAAGGAGCAGAAGGACCAGGGGGGCGAGGACCATGCCCGCCACGCCGAAGGCCCGGAACCCCACATACATGGCCATGAGAGCGGGCAGAGGGGGCAGTCCCGCCCGGGCTCCCAGCAGCCTGGGCTCCAGCAGGCTGCGCACCAGCCACACCACCAGATAGAGAGCCAGCAGCCCCAGGGCCAGGCGGAGATTTCCGGCCAGCAGCTCCAGCACCGCCCAGGGGATCAGGACGGTACCCGTGCCGAATATGGGCAGAGCGTCCACCAGGGCGATGGCGGCGGCCAGCAGCAGGGCCAGGTCCACCCGGAGCAGGAGCAGGCCGGCGGCCAGTTGACCGAAGGTGATGAGCATCAGAAGGCCCTGGGCCCGGAGCCAGCCGCCCAAGGTCGATTTCAGCCGGCGGCCCGCGCCCCGGAACCGGGCCAGCCAGGGGCGGGGCACCTGCCGCCGGAGAAAGACCAGCAGGGCGGGGCGGCGGGCACTGGTGAAGTAGGTGGCCAGGACGGCAGTGAAGAGGAAAAGAGCCAGATTGGGCAGGGCGGAGGCCGCCCCGGTCACGGCGGCCAGCAGCCAGTCGTAAAACTGGCTGGGGAGGCCCACGCCTTGTGAGACCAGCCCCTCCAGCGCCTGTCGCAGCCAATCCTGAAGGGAGACCGGGGCGGCCACCACCAGCCGATAGACCGCCTTCTCCAGCCAGTCCGACAGGGCGGGCAGACCGGACAGAAGCACGGGAAGCCGCCGCAGGAGGACGGCCACCTCATAGCCCACCCGCCAGGCTCCCAGAAAGAGCAGCCCCAGGATGAGGGCGGTCAGCAGCAGGGTGCACAGGGCGGCGGCGGCCCAGCGGGGCAGATGGAGCACATCCATGCACAGGCGTACCGGCGGCTCCAGCAGGGCGGCCAGGGCCCAGGCGATCAGGAAGGGGAGCAGCCAGGGTACGAGAAACCGGGCCGTCAGCCACAGCCCCAGGGTCCCCAGGGCGATGTAAAGCAGGACCAGCAGCAGGCGCAGGTGCTTGTTTTCGGGCATGGTGTGGCCTCCTTTTGGTCCCAATGACGATTTTTTTCCCTGCAGACGAGAAAAAATCGTGGGATCTCCTGTCGCTTTTTCGTTGCGTGCGGCGGCGGGCTGTGCTACAATGGGTTCCAATACGCGGACAAATGGCTCTGTAACAAAGACAGTGCGCGCCGCTTAGAATGGGGGTAGGAACCATGCATATGCCGCCCAAGCACTTTATTGTGGAGGCGGAGGCCCTGCCGGAGATTTTCCGCAAGGTAGCCGAGGCCAAACGCCTGCTGGATACCGGCGAGGCCAAGACCGTCCACCAGGCTACGGTGATGACCGGCATCAGCCGCAGTGCCTTCTACAAATACAAGGATGCGGTGCGGCCCTTCAACGACATGCTCCACGGCCGGATCGTCACCTTCCAGTTCATGCTGCGGGACGAGCCGGGCGTGCTGTCGGCAGTCCTGAATAGCTTTGCCGTCTCCGGCGGGAATATTCTCACCATCAACCAGGGCATCCCCATCAGCGGCTGCGCCCTGGTGACCATCGGCGCGGAGACCTCCGGGCTGGAGATCCCGGTGGAGGAGCTGGTCAGCCGGACTTCCCGGCTGACGGGAGTCCTGCGGTGCGAGATCCTGGCGGGACAATAATACACACGACGAGGTGAAACAAATGGTGAACATAGCGATCCTGGGGTTTGGAACCGTGGGCTCCGGTGTGGCGGAGGTGCTGGCCAAAAACAGCGCCCACATCGACCAGAAGGTGGAGACCCCGGTGCGGCTGAAATATATCCTGGATGTGCGGGATTTCCCTGACAACCCTTTCGGCGATAAGATCATCCACGACTTCGCTACCATCGAGAACGACCCCGAGGTGGATATCGTGGTGGAGACCATCGGCGGCGCGGGCGTGGCGCTGGACTTTACCCGGCGGGCCCTGAGCGCGGGCAAGAGCGTGGTATCCTCCAACAAGGAGCTGGTGGCCGAGCACGGCTGCGAGCTGCTCCAGCTCGCAGCCCGGAAGGGGGCCAGCTACCTGTTCGAGGCCAGCGTGGGCGGCGGCATCCCCATTCTCCGGCCCCTGAGTCAGTGCCTGGCCGCCAACGAGCTCACCGAGGTCTGCGGTATCCTCAACGGCACCACCAACTATATTCTCACCCGGATGATCCGGGCGGGCCTGTCCTTTGACGCCGCGCTTCGTGAGGCCCAGGCCAACGGCTATGCCGAGGCCGACCCCACCGCCGACGTGGAGGGCCACGACGCCTGCCGGAAGATCTGCATTCTGGCCGCCATCGCCTTCGGCCGCCACATTTACCCCCGCCAGGTGCCCACCGAGGGGATCACCGGGGTGACCCTGGCTGACGTGGCCTACGCCGAGTCCTGCAACAAAAAGATCAAGCTGCTGGGTCGGGCCATCCGTCAGGACGACGGCAGGATCTGCGCCTATGTGGCCCCCCACCTGCTGGACGGGGAGAATCCGCTGTCCGGCGTGGAGGACGTGTTCAACGCCATCACCGTCAAGGGCGACGCCATCGGCGACGTGATGTTCTATGGCCGGGGGGCCGGCAAGCTGCCCACCGCCTCCGCCGTGGTGGCCGACGTGATGGACGCCGCCCGCCACATCAAATCTCGGAAGCGGGTGGAGTGGGGCCCCGGCGGAGAGGACGTGACCGTCTCTCCCGAGCGCCTGGAGACCGCCTGGTATGTCCGGGCCAAGGGACGCGTGGATGCGGTCCGGGCCGGGTTCCCCGGAGTGGCCCTGCTGTCCCGTTCCGGCGCTCCGGCGGAAGAGGTTGCCTTCCTGACGCCCGTCATGACCGGAGCTGAGGTGCTGGAACGGCTGGGCGCTCTGGAGCCGCAGTCGCTGTTCCGCGTGCTGGACTGAGGACATAGAATGGCGTAGGTCCCGGCCTGTGCCGGGGCCGGACGCCGATTCGGAAACACTCTTAGGGGGTACATATACATGGGACTCATTGTACAGAAGTTCGGCGGGACCTCGGTGGCGGACTCCGACCGCATCCGCAACGTGGCCCGCATCATCACCGAGACCTACCGCCGCGGACATAACGTGGTGGTGGTCCTTTCCGCCCAGGGCGACACCACCGACGATCTCATCGCCAAGGCCGCGGAGATCAATCCAAGGGCCTCCCAACGTGAGATGGACATGCTGCTGTCCACCGGCGAGCAGATCTCCTGCTCCCTGTGTGCCATGGCCATCGAGGCCATGGGCTATCCGGTGGTCTCCCTCACCGGCTGGCAGGCGGGCTTCCGCACCAACTCCTCCTACTCCAACGCCCGCATCAAGACCCTGCGGACCGAGCGGGTGCTGGCCGAGCTGGACAAGAAAAAGATCGTCATTGTCACCGGCTTCCAGGGCATCAACAAGTACGACGACATCACCACCCTGGGCCGGGGCGGCTCGGACACCTCCGCCGTGGCTCTGGCCGCCGTGCTCCACGCGGATCTGTGCCAGATCTACACCGACGTGGACGGCGTATTCACCGCCGATCCCCGCTGTGTGAAGGGGGCCAGAAAGCTGGACGAGATCACTTATGACGAGATGCTGGAGCTGGCCACCCTGGGCGCCCAGGTGCTCCACAACCGCTCGGTGGAAATGGCCAAGAGGTATAATGTCAATCTGGAGGTCCTCTCCAGCTTTTCCGGCCAGCCCGGAACCAAAGTCAAGGAGGTTGCAAAAACCATGGAAAAGCCCTATGTGAGCGGCGTAGCCAAGGATAAAAATATTGCCCGTCTGGCCCTGGTGGGCCTGCCGGATAAGCCCGGCACCGCCTTCCGCATCTTCTCCACTCTGGCCCGGCACAAGATCAACGTGGACATCATCCTCCAGTCCATTGGCCGCAACGACACCAAGGACATCAGCTTCACCGTCACCCACTCCGACATGGACAAGGCGCGGGAGGCCATGGAGAAGATGAAGGATGCCCTGGGCTTCGACCACATCGACGTCACCGACGACATCGCTAAGGTCTCCATCGTGGGCGCCGGCATGATCAACAACCCCGGCGTGGCCTCCCTGATGTTTGAGGCCCTCTTCAACGCCGGCATCAACATCCACATGATTTCCACCAGCGAGATCAAGGTCTCTGTCCTGGTGGACAAAAGCGACGCCGACAACGCCGTCCAGGTCATTCACGACCGCTTCTTCGAGGAGTACGGCAACCTGTAATGCGGCGGTTCGCACGCATACCAAGAAAAGGCCGGGGCATTTGCCCCGGCCTCCTTGTAGGTTCCACCCCTAATTGGCCCCACCAATGAGGGGGTCATGTCAGCACGCACAACTGTATTTGGACGGCCAACTTTTGGGCTGACCCTTTTCTTTTTTCCCTGGACGGTATATAATAATGTCTACGGAATAAACCGCCAAGCGGTTTATTCGTGCGGCCACTGCCGCATAAGCCAATTGGCCTTGAAAGCATTGGAGGCAAGGCTTTCGGCTTTGTGCAGTACACATTATAATAGGGCCAGTAAGGGAGTGATACCATGAAAACCGGACTGGTGCTGGAGGGCGGCGCCCTGCGGACCATCTTTTCCAGCGGCGCCTGCGACGCTCTGCTGGACGGGGACCTGATGCCTGACTACGTCGTGGGCGTGTCGGCGGGCATCGCCTACGGCGTGAGTTATATCTCCAGACAGAAGCGGCGCAACCTCCACATTCTCACAAATTATGCCGATGACAAGCGGTATATGGGGCCCAAGAACCTGCTTGAGCCGGACAACCGTTGCTATTTCGGCCTGAAATTCACCTATGAGACCATCCCCAACGAGCTGATCCCCTTTGATTACGAAACCTTCGCGGCCTATCCCGGACAGGTGGAGGCGGTGGTCACCAATCTGGACACCGGCTGCCCGGAATATCTGCCGGTGCCCCGTCGGGATGCAAAATTCCTGGTGCTTCAGGCCACCTGCGCCATGCCGCTGCTCTTCCCCATTTTTTATCTGGACAACAGGCCCTATCTGGACGGCGGCGCCTCGGACGCCATCCCCTATGACCGGGCCTTCCGGATGGGGTGCGAGCGGGTGGTGGTCATCCTCACCCGGGAGCGGAGCTACCGCCGCAAGCCGGAGCTTCTGCCCGCCATCAACGCCCGCTACCGAGCGGAGTTCCCCAACTTCTGCGATACCATGGAGGCCCGGGCGGAGCGCTATAACGACAGCCGGGAGCGGCTGTTCCGCCTGGAGGAGGAGGGAAAGGTGCTCCTCATCGCCCCGGAAGACACCCAGGGCTTCTCCCGCACGGAAAAGGACGTGGGAAAGATCATGAAGCTGTGGAAGGACGGATACGACCACACCCTGTCCCGCTTGGATGAGATCCGGGCCTTCTGGCAGGGCTGAGACAGTCCCAAAACCGCCGCCGGCATGTGCCGGCGGCGGTTTTCAATGTGTTCAGCAGCGGCGCCGGTGGCCGAACAGGCGGTCCAGAAGCCCGCGTCTGGCGGCGGGGACGGGGGAAGCCGCCAGCGCCGGCGGCTCCTGCCGGACGGCCTCCTCCATCAGGGCGGCCTGGGCGTCCAGCGGGGGCTGGCCCTCATCGGGGACGGGGTGATAGTGGCCCTGCTCGTCCAGGAAGCGGGCCTTTTCGGTGTCCCGGCACAGGATGTCCACATAGTGTGCGATCTGACGGCGGATGCCTTCGTCCAGGATGGGACAGGCGATCTCCACCCGCCGCTCGGTGTTGCGGGTCATCAGGTCGGCCGAGCCGATGTAGACCCGCTGGTCCTGTCCCGCGCCGAAGGCAAAGATGCGGGCGTGCTCCAGATAGCGGCCCACGATGGAAAAGACCCGGATGCGGTCGGTGAGCCCGGGCACCCCTGGCCGCAGGCAGCAGATGCCGCGCACGTTCATTCGGATGTCCACCCCGGCCTGGCTGGCCTCGGCCAGCTTGTCGATCAGCTCCCGGTCGGTGACCGAGTTGCACTTGAGGAAAATGCGGGCGGCCCGGCCGCTCCTGGCCTTGGCGGTTTCTCCGTCGATCAGGGAGATGAGCCGATCCTTCAGGCCGTTGGGGGCCACCAGCAGGTGGCGGTATTCCCCCTCCAGGTTGGCGGTGGACATATTTTGAAAGAAGGCGGCGGCGTCCGCCCCGATGGCCGGATTGGCCGTCATCAGGCTCAGGTCGGTATAGAGCTTGGCGGTCTTTTCGTTGTAGTTGCCGGTGCCTACCTGGGTGATGTGCTGGATGTGGCCCCGCTCCCTGCGCGTGATGAGACAGATTTTGGAGTGGACCTTGACCCCCTCGAAGCCGTATTGAACGGTGCAGCCCGCCTCCTCCAGCCGCTCGGCCCAGGCGATGTTGTTCTGCTCGTCGAACCGAGCCCGCAGCTCCATCAGCACCGTCACGTCCTTGCCGTTCTCGGCGGCCGCCGCCAGGTATTCGATGAGCTTGGCCTTGGAGGCCAGGCGGTAGATGGTGATCTTGACAGACAGCACCGCCGGGTCGTGGGCGGCCTCCTTCACCAGCTGAAGGAAGGGGTCCATGGAGTGGTAGGGGTAGTAGAGCAGGGCGTCCCGCCGCAGGATCTGGGGGATGAGCTTTTCGCCCCGGTTGAGGCCCATGGGGAAGCGAGGGGCGAAGGGGGCGAAGCGCAGGGCGGCGGCGCTCTCCGGGGGCAGCTTATCCTCCAAGGCGTAGACATAGCCCATGTCGATGGGGGCCTTGGTGCGGAACACCTGCTCCCGGGCCAGGTTCAGCCGCTGGCACAGGAAGGAGAGCAGCGCCTCGTCGGCAGCTCCCTGGATCTCCAGCCGGACCGGGGCCAGCCGGGCGCGCTTTTTGAGCACCTTACGCATGTGCTGGCGGAAGTCGCCGCTGACGTCGTAGTCCTCATCCTCCGGGGAGATATCGGCGTTGCGGGTGACCGAGATCACCGCCTTGCTCACCACCTGGTACTGATCAAAAATCTCTCCGGCGTACTCCTGGACAATCTGCTCGATGAGCAGGTAGCGCAGCCCCCGCTCGCTGAGCTGGAGGAAGGGGGGCAGGCTCTTGGGGATGGGCACGATGCCGAAATACTGCCCCTCCCCCCGGCGCAGGGTCATGGCCACGTTGAGGGACTTGCTGGGCAGGTGGGGGAAGGGGTGGTGGGCGTCCACCACCTGGGGGGAGAGGACGGGGGCGATGTAATCCCGAAAGTACCGCTCCACCTGCTTTTTCTCCTTGGCGTCCAGCTCAGAGATGGTCAGGCCGCAGATATTGCAGGCCCGCAGGCGGGTCTCCAACTGGCTGACCACCTTGTCCCGCTGCTTGTAGAGCGGGCCAACGGCGGCGAGGATGGCGGCGAGCTGTTGGGCGGGGGTCAGGCCGCTCTTGGTGTCCACATGGGCCTTTTTCACCAGGGTCATGTCGTAGATGGAGCCCACCCGGATCATAAAGAACTCGTCCAGGTTGCTGGTGAAGATGGCGGCGAACTTGAGCCGCTCGAACAGGGGGACGGACTCGTCCCGGGCCTCGTCCAGCACCCGCTCGTTGAAGCGCAGCCAGGACAGCTCCCGCTCCTGGGTGTAGCGGGTGTCGATGATCGGAAGCTCAGACATGGCCCTCACCTCCCGAGGACCCGGTCCATGAGATAGCCTTCCCGCACGCCGGTGGAGGAGGCGGAGACCGTCTCCACGCCGTAGGCCTTGACCACCGCATTGAGAAGCAGCAGGCCGGGCAGGAGGGTGTGGACCCGGTCGGGCGCGGCGTGAAGGATCTGCCGCAGGGTGTCCTTGCCGCCTTTCTTGAGCAGCTTATAGAGGGCGCGGATCTCGTCGGCGGTGAGGATACGGCTCTCCGGGTCCTTGCCGAACACGTCCACCGCCAGCTTGGACACCGCCCGGATGGTGCCGCCCACGCCGCACAGGTGCCGGCACGTCAGCCCTCCTGTCCGGACCCGGTCGAGCTCGGCGCTCACGCAGGCACGGATGGCCCGTCGCTCCTCCGGGGTGGGGAAGAGGCCGTCCACGAACCGGGTATAGAGGGACAGGGAGCCCATGGGCAGGGAGCAGGCCGAGGTGATAGACATGTCCCGGTAGGACACCAGCTCCACCGAGCCGCCGCCGATGTCGGCCAGCAGGCCGGTGGGCACGCCGCCGGGGAGCACTGCGCCCTTAAAGGAGAGGGCGGCCTCGGTCTCGCCGTCCAGCACCTCCACGGTGACGCCGGTCACGTCCCGGATGGCCTCCACCGCCTCGCCGGTGTTGGAGATGTTCCGCAGCGAGGCGGTGGCGAACACGTGCATCTCCGAGACGGAGAAGTTGCTCAGCAGGGCCCGGTAGCTGGACAGCACCCGGCAGGCCACCAGAATGCCGCCGTCGGACAGCGCCCCGTCTTGGACGTAGCCCGCCAGGCCGGCCATGGTCTTTTTGTTCAGGAGCAGCCGGAAGTGCTCCCCCTCGTACTGATAGATGGACAGGCGGATGGTGTTGGAGCCCAGGTCCACAATGCCGCACATCATGATGAATTCCCGCTTTCTGTGGTGATATTGTTGTCCCATTCTACACGCTTTTCCTCCTCCGTGCAACGTGAATCGGACGAATTTACAGAATCTTGACGCTGGCATTGCTGGCTGGAGAGGTTGGCCCGCTGGGTGGCCACCATGGCCAGGTTGTCGCCCAGGATGGTGAAGAAGGCGGCCAGGGTCAGCAGCTCGGCCTCGGTGCTGGTCTGGGCGATCTGGATGGCGATGGCCGCTCCGGCCAGCACCATGGCCTCTCCGTTCACGCACTCCAACGGCGTCATAAAATCACCCCCTGCCCCTCCAGTCTATGTAGACGGACGGAAAACGGTGTGATAAACTAGGGAAGAAACCACACATTTTAACGGATATGGAGCGGATCAGAGATGGAATACCGGAACATTGAAACGTTGGGGGCGGCGCCCTCCCTGCTGGGCTACGGCTGCATGCGCTTCCCCACTCTGGACGATGAGTCCATCGATGAGCCCCAGGCCCGGCCCCTGTTGGACCGGGCCATCGAGGGCGGGGTCAACTACTTCGACACCGCTTACTTCTACCACAAGGGGGCCAGCGAGAACTTTATGAGCCGGGCGCTGGCCCAATACCCCCGGGGGAGCTACTACCTGACCTCCAAGCTGCCCACGGTGCTGGTCCACGATCTGGACGAGGCCAGGCGGATCTTCGACGAGCAGTGGGAGCGGCTGGACCGGACGTATCTGGACTTCTATCTGCTCCACAACCTGAACGGGGAGCGGTGGCGGCTGCTGCGGGACCAGGGGGTGGTGGACTGGTGCCTGGACCTCCAGCGGCAGGGGCTGTTCCGCCGGTTCGGCTTTTCCTTCCACGGCAGCTACGACGAGTTCGAAGAGATCCTGACCGCCCGGGAGTGGGATCTGTGCCAGCTCCAGCTTAACTACATGGACACCAACGAGCAGGCGGGGCTGCGGGGCTATGCCCTCACGGAGAAGCGGGGCGTGCCGCTGGTCATCATGGAGCCGGTGAAGGGCGGGGCTCTGGCCAACCCGCCGGCGGAGGCCATGGAGCTGTTCCAGCGGGCCCGGCCGGGGGCCTCGGCGGCCTCCTGGGCCCTGCGCTGGGCGGCCAGCCTGCCCAATGTGATGACGGTGCTCTCCGGCATGTCCACCCTGGAGCAGGTGGAGGACAACCTGGCTACCTTCAACGCCTTCCGGCCCCTGGACGAGGGGGAGCGGGCGGTGGTGGAGCAGGCGGCGGCCGTCTACCGCCGGAGGGTCCGCAACGGCTGCACCGGCTGCCGGTACTGCATGCCCTGCCCGGCGGGGGTGGATATCCCGCGGAATTTTACGCTGTGGAACGAGTACGGCATCTATGGCAGCGAAAAGCAAACCGCGTCCCGCTGGAGGGATCTGGAGGAGGAGCGCAAGGGGAAAAACTGCCTCTCCTGCGGCCGGTGCGAGGCGGCCTGCCCCCAGCATCTGTCCATCCGGGAGGACCTGAAACGGCTCCAGACCGAGCTGGACGGCCTGCTTTGAGTGCGTGAGACAGACAGCGCCCCCGGCCATTCCCGGCCGGGGGCGCTGCGGGTCAGGGGGCCAGGTCCTGGGGCGAGGCGCCCTGTCCCAGCCGGCTGACAAAGGCCTGCATCTCCGACTTGGAGGTGATGCGGTGCGTCTGGTCGATGACGTCCCGCTGCTGATCGGGAGAGAGATGGGCAAAGCGCTCCATGGCGGGGACGTCCTGGGCCAGGGCCATGCCCAGGCCCATCGGCAGGTCAGCGAGGGGATTCAGGGAGTTCATGAGCAAGCTCTCCTTTCCAAATCGGATGAGATCAGTTTGCCCCAACCGGCCTAAAAGCGCAGTGGAAATTCATTCCACTGCGCTTTTCCGGATGCAATCAATCGTAAGGTACGGCCTGGAGGTTGGCTAGGCCGAAGGCGGCGCCGGTGTAGACCACATCGGCCTGGATCTGGGCGATGTATTGGCTGTTTCCGGGGCTGGCGTTGGGGATATAGGCCGCGCCGAAGACCGCGCCCAGGGCGTCGCCCTCTGTCAGGAAGGAGACGACAGCGCCAAAGCCGCAGGGGCCGGTATAGGTCTGCTCCTCGGGGACGGCATAGGACACGGAGCCGCCCTCCGCCTGAACGGTGAGGGTGCGGGAGGGCTCATCATACAGGTATTCCACCGACTGGTCCAAAATGGCCCGGTAGTCGTCGGGGGCAAAGTAGTTGTCGGTCCACACGCCGCTGTCGCCGAACTCGATGATGTGCAGCTCCTCCACGGACACTCCGGTACCCGAGCCCACCGATAGGATGAGGGCCAGCTCCAGGTCCATGTCGGCGTCAAAGTCGCCGTAGGCCATACGGGGAAGGATGACCCCGGGCGTGAGCCAGTTGAGATCGAAGTGCTCCCACTTTTCCCCCACCCGCAGGATGAGGGTATTGGCTTTGGCGGGGTTCAGGCCGTAGAGCCAGGTGTCGGCCTCGGGGAGCTGGGCCACCAGGTAGAGGGGCTCGGTCCCCTGGGCCACGGCGGCGCCGTCGGACAGCGCGGTAGGGAAGTCGGCCAGGGTCAGGGTGCCCAGGTCCCCATCCCAGCCCCCGGAGGTATCGGTGGGCGCAAGGGTGGGCGTCGGCTCTGCAGGCACCGAGGGTGTGGGTATGGGCGTAACCTCGGGCGCAGGGCTGTCGGGGACGGCGGGGGTGGTGCTGACCAGCGGCTGGCTGGAGACGGGGCCGGGCGAACCGCCCTCCGGGCTGGGGGACCCGGTCTCCGTATTTCCGGTGCAGCCGGACAGGACAAAAAGCGCAGCACACAGCAGCGCAAACTTTTTCATGGGAGGGTCCTCCCTTCAAATCGGAGACGGATGTTTGTTTGGGTGATACCCGATTATACCCGTTTTAGAGGCAGAAGACAACTACAAACAGGTGAAAAAGGATGAAGAAAAAACGGATTTACATCCTGTTCACAGTTACGAGAGACGGGATAGCTTCTGCCGGCAGATCTGCCGGTAGAGCAGCAGGGCCAGCCCGCAGGAGAGCAGCTCGGACAGGAGGAAGCACAGCCACATGCGCTCCGGGGCCAGCAGCCCCAGGGCCAGAGCGGCGGGGAGGACCAGGAGGATCTGCCGGGCGAGGGAGACTGCCAGGCTGCGCAGGGACTCTCCCACCGCCTGAAGCACGGCGCACAGCACGATGGAGACGCCTGCGAAGGGGAAGGACAGGGCGATCATCCGCAGGGCGGGTACGCCGGCGGCCAGCACCTCCGGCTCGGCGTTGAAAAGCGCCAGAAAGAACCCGGGCAGGCACAGCAGGAGCAGGGTCCCCACAGCCATAATGACCACGGCGATGCACAGGGCGAAGCGGGTCAGGCCGGTGATGCGCGCCCGGTGCCTGGCCCCGTAGTTGTAGCCCACCACCGGGATCATGCCGTTGTTCAGGCCGTGGACCGGCATGAAGATGAAGGACTGGATCTTGAAGTAGGCCCCCAGGATAAAGACGGCGGAGGAGGAGAACAGGGCCATGATCTTGTTGAGCCCCAGGGTCATGAAGGTGGCCAGGGACTGCATGACGATGGCGGGCAGGCCGATGCGGTAGAGCTCGGCGATCACCTCTTTCTGGGGCCGGAAGCCCTTGGGGGAGAGGGCGACCGTCCGGCACCGGGCCACCAGGACGAAGCCCACGGTCATGCCGGTGAGTTGGCCCATGACGGTGGCGGCGGCGGCGCCCGCCACGCCCAGGGCGGGGAAGGGGCCCGGGCCAAAGATGAGCAGGGGGTCGAAGATCAGGTTGACTACCGCCCCCACCCCCTGGATGACCATGGGGCCTACCGGGTCGCCGCTGGCCAGGAGGATACGCTCGGTGACAAACTGCATGGTCATGCCGATGGAGCAGCCGGTGACGAGGGAGAGATAGCGCGCCCCGTAGCCGGCCACGGCGGCGCTGTCGGTGAAAAAGCCAAAAAAGGGGCGGGTCAGGAACAGCCCGAAAAACAGGAAGAACAGCCAGGACAGCAGATAGACAAACACGCCGTTCATGGCCACGGCGTTGGCGCCCTCCGGGTCCTGCTGCCCCAGGCGGCGGGAGAGCAGGGCGTTGACCCCCACGCCGGTGCCCACACAGACGGCCACCATGAACATCTGCACGGGATAGGACAGGGAGAGGGCCTCGAAGGCCTCCCGGTTGAGCCGGGAGACGAACATGGAGTCCACCATGTTGTACAGGGCCTGGATGAGCATGGAGAGCATCATGGGCCAGGCCATGTGGAGGAGCAGAGGCCGCACCGGCATCACGCCCATTTTATTTTCTTCCATGGCGCACCTCCTCCGTTGGATAAAAGGCAAGGGCGGCCGCGCCGCCCTTGCCGGGGTTGGAGTGGGAGAAAGGGACGGGCTCAGACTCCCATAGTGGGCTCCACCCGGAGATTGCGCAGAGTGAAGGAGCCGCCCGCGTAGTCGATGTCGGCCAGGACGTTGGCAAAGTGGGAGAGCTGGTCCACCCGGGCCCCCAGGACCACGGTAAATACGCCGTCCTGGCAGCGAAAGAAGCCGCTGTCCAAAACCAGCCGCCCGGCGCCGGAGCCCTGAGGCAGTTGGTATACGGCGCTGGTCCGGCCGTAGGACAGGGTGACGGAGCCGTTTTCCCTCCGGACTTCCACCTGACTCAGCACCCGGTCGGCGCAGGCGTCTTTGGTGACGGCGCAGTCGGACCAGCGCTGACCGTCCCAGGCATAGATGTGCAGGTCATAGACCAGGTGGTCCTCGTCAGCGTCGCGGAGGTAGCGGACGGCCAGCTCCTCCGCCCCGTCGCCGTCCAGGTCCATCCACCACAACTCGGGCAGGACGGCCTGGGGCTGGGCCCGGTAGACCTGCTCAAAGGCGGCCAGGGTCTCCCCGCGGCGCAGCAGGACCACGTCCTCCCCGGCCACGCCGTAAAGGGAGATGTCCGGGTCTTTGAGATGACCCAGCATGAAACACTGCTCCCCGGTCCCCGACAGGTCCTCCGCCGCGGCCAGGGCGGTGGGCAGGTCACCCGCGGTCAGACGCTCCCACCAGGGGGCGTCCGGATCGGAGGTGGGCTCCGGTGTGAATGAGGCCGTGGGGGCCGGCGGGGAGGAGGGGGAGGCGGCGGTTTCGCCCCCGCTCTTGCAGGCGGTCAGCAGGAGCAGCAGGGTCAGGACCCAAACCAGCCGTTTCATACCATCACAGCTCCTTTACATAGCGCAGATCCACGCAGACGGCGTCCGGAGGAAAGGGAATGTCGGTGTGGGTGCCGTCCCAGGCGAAGCCATGGGCGGCATAGAACCGGCGGGCCTTGGCGTTTTCCCGCAGCACAAAGACGAAGGCGTTTTGATGCCCGTCTGCCCGCAGCCGGACCAGGGCCTCTTCAAAGAGCCTTCCGCCGTAGCCCTTGCCCCGCTCCGCCGGATGGGTGTAAAAGGAGATGATCTCTCCCCAGCCCTCATAGCCCCGGGCATCAAAGGTGCACGCCGAACCGGCGTTGTAGTTTTCCACCCGGGCGGGACCATAGTTGACGCAGGACACCGGCTCCCCGTCCCGATAGAGCAGCAGGCCGCGGCACCGGCCGGTCTGGTAATCCTCCCGGAAGTATGGGACCCAGCGGTCGTCGGTGATCTCCCGGGCCATGTAGTCGTCGGGCACATAGCCCCGATACGTATCCCGCCAGCCGAGGGCGTGAATGAGGCTCATGGCCCGGAAGTGCTCGTCGGAGCAGGCGTCCACAAAAGCAAGCGCGCTCATACGGCGGCGGGCGCCTGCTCCGCCGGAGCGGGCGCAGCGGAGCCTTCCCCCTTGGCCAGGGCCCGGGCGTTGGCCAGCATCAGCTTGATGCGGTTTTCCTGGTTGATCTTGGTGGCGCCGGGGTCGTAGTCGATGGCCACGATGTTGGAGTTGGGGTAGTCGTCTTTCAGCTTGCGGATCATCCCCTTACCCACGATGTGGTTGGGCAGGCAGCCGAAGGGCTGGGTACAGACGATGTTGGGCACCCCGGTGTGGATGAGCTCCAACATTTCAGCGGTGAGGAGCCAGCCCTCGCCCATCTTGTTGCCGTCCCCCAGATAGCCCTTGATGTAGTGGTGCAGCTCGTCGAAGTCGCCGGGCGCTCGGAAGCGGCCGGAACGGTTGAGGGCGTCGATCATGGCCCGCTGGTACTTCTTAATGTAGCCGGCGAAGATCTGGCAGAACTTCTGCTTGATCCACCTGCCGCCGTAGATGTCCACATCTACGTCCCGGTTATAGATCTTGAAGATGACGAAGTCGGTGAGGCCGGGCACCACCGGCTCGGCTCCCTCTGAGAGGAGGAACTGCTCCAGATTGTTGTTGCCCAGGGGGGAATACTTGACGTAGATCTCACCCACCACGCCTACCCGGACCTTGGGCTCGCCGGCCACCGGGATGGCCTGGAAGCGGTCGATGATGCGGTCGAAGTTGGCGATCATGGACTTGTAGCTCATGCCCTTGCCCCGGCCCATATCGTCCAGCAGGAAGTCCATGCACACGCGGATGGCCCGGTCGGTGTCGCCGGGGTTTACCTCGTAGGGACGGACCTGGTTGGAGACGTTCATCAGAAGATCGCCGTAGAATACGGCGTAAAGGGCCTTGCGGATGAAGGGCAGGGTGAGGGAGAAGCCGGGGTTTTTCTCCAGGCCGGACAGATTCACCGAGATGACGGGGACGAAGGCCAGATCGGCCTTCTCCAGCGCCTTGCGGAGCATGTGGATGTAGTTGGAGGCCCGGCAGCCGCCGCCGGTCTGGGTGATGACCAGGGCGACCTTGTGGGGGTCGTACTTGCCGCTTTTCACCGCGTCGATGAGCTGGCCGATGACCAGGATGGCGGGGAAGCAGGCGTCGTTGTGGACGTATTTCTGTCCATAGTCCAGGATGCTCTTGCCGGAGGTGTTGAGCATCTCCACCTTGTAGCCCATGGTCTGGATGACCCGCACCAGCATGGCGAAGTGCATGGGGAGCATCTGGGGCACCAGCAGGGTGTACTCCTCCTTCATCTCCTTGGTGAACAGGAGGCGGCCGGTATTGTCGTAGACTAATTCTGCCATAACACGTTGATCCTTTCGTCTGCGCGTATCGAGATCCAAAGACCGGGCGGGGCCTCAGCCGGCGGCCTCCCGGCCCGGAGCGCCGTCCCTGGCCCTGCGGGCGTCCATGGCGGCCATCAGGGACCGGATGCGGATCTTCACCGCGCCCAGGTTGTTGATGTCGTCAATTTTGAGCTGGGTGTACAGCTTACCGCCGCTCTCCAGGATGGAGCGCAGCTCGTCGGTGGTGATGGCGTCGGTGCCGCAGCCGAAGGAGACTAGCTGCACCACCTGCATATCGCTCTGGGTGCAGACGTACCGGGCGGCGTTGTACATCCGGCTCTGGAAGGTCCACTGGTTGAGAACCTTCCGGGGGGCATAGCCCTCCAGGTAGCTCAGGGCATCCTCCGTGACCAGTACGAAGCCGAAGGAGGTGATGAGGTCGTTGATGCCGTGGTTGATCTCCGGGTCGATGTGGTAGGGCCGGCCGCAGACCACGATAATGGGCATGCCGTGCGCCCGGGCGTAGTCGATGTACGCCTTGCCGGTCTGCCGCACGTCCTGGACATAGGCGTCGTAGGCGGCATAGGCGGCGTCCACGGCCCCCTCCGTCTCCCGCTTGGGAATGCCGAAATCGGCCTCCATCATCTTGACCGCCCGCTTTTTGAAGTCCTTGCGCCGCCACAGGCCCACATAGGGGTCCAGGAAGCGGGTCTGCTTCAAAACGGGCATGTTGGCGGCCAGAAGCTCGGGATAGTAGGCCACCACCGGACAGTTGAAGTGGTTGTCCCCAATGCCCTCGTCGTTGTTATAAGACATGCAGGGGTACCAGATGGCGTCCACGCCGGCCTCCACCAGAGCCCCCACATGGCCGTGGAGCAGCTTGGCCGGATAGCACACCGTATCCGAGGGGATGGTGTGCTGGCCCTTGAGGTAGAGCTTTCGGGAGGACTCCGGAGAGAGGACCACCTCAAAGTTGAGCCTGGTGAAGAAGGCGAACCAGAAGGGGAGATTTTCGTACATGTTCAGGCCGAAGGGGATGCCGATGCGACCTCGGGAGCCGTCGCCCTCCCCCTTGCCCTTCAGGGCGCGGAGCTTCTGGTATTTATAGGTCATCAGGTCGGGGTTCTCCACCTTCTCCTTGCCCAGGGGGCGGGAGCAGCGGTTGCCCGAGATGAAGCGTCGCCCGCCGTCAAACTGGTTGACGGTGAGGGAGCAGTGGTTGGTGCACAGGTTGCACGTGACGGGCTTTGCCGCATGGGTAAAGGCCTCCAGAGCCCTGGCGTCCAGCAGGGCGGAGCGCTCCAGCCCCAGGTCCCGGGCGGCCAGGGCGGCCCCGAAGGCTCCCATCAGCCCGGCGATGGTGGGCCGGGTCACGTTGCGGCCCAGCTCCTGCTCGAAGGCCCGCAATACCGCGTTGTTGAGGAAGGTGCCGCCCTGGACCACGATGTGCCGGCCCAAGTCGTCGGCGTTGGCGGCCCGAATGACCTTGTAGACGGCGTTCTTTACGATGGAGATGGACAGGCCGGCGGAGATGTCCTCCACGCTGGCTCCGTCCTTTTGGGCCTGCTTGACGCTGGAGTTCATGAACACAGTGCACCGGGAGCCCAGGTTCACCGGATGCTTGGCGAACAGGCCCAGCCGGGAGAACTCCGCGATCTCGTAGCCCAGAGCCCGGGCGAAGGTCTCGATGAAGGAGCCGCAGCCGGAGGAGCAGGCCTCGTTGAGCATGATGGAGTCCACCGCGCCGTTGCGGATCTTGAAGCACTTCATGTCCTGGCCGCCGATGTCGATGATGAAGTCCACGTCGGGCTGAAAGTGGGCGGCGGCGTTGTAGTGGGCCATGGTCTCCACCAAACCCAGGTCACAGCCGAAGGCGTTTTTGATCAGGTCCTCGCCGTAGCCGGTGACGGCCGAGCCACGGATGACGATGCGGCTGCCGCACAGGGCGTAGATCTTCTTGAGCTGGTCCAGCACCACCGCCACGGGGTCGCCCCGGTTGGACTGGTAGTAGGTGTATAGCAGACCGCCGTCGGGGGCGATGAGCGTCAGCTTGGTGGTGGTGCTCCCGGCGTCGATGCCCAGATAGGCGTCGCCGGAATAGGTGTTCACATCCACCTCGGGGGGGTGGTTGGCGTCGTGCCGGGCCAGGAAGGCGTCAAAGTCGGCCTGATCGGTGAACAGGGGGGGCATGGTGTCCACCGTATTGGTGGCGTCCACGCTCTCCTCCAGCTTTCTCAGCAGTTCGTCGAAGGGGTGCTCGGCGTAATCCGAGGCGCACAGGGCCGCGCCGATGCCGGCGAAGCAGTCTCCATCGGCCGGGAAGACGGCGTGCTCCCCGTCCAGATGCAGGGTCTCCACGAACCGCTCCCGCAGGCCGTAGAGGAAGTGCAGCGGGCCGCCCAGAAAGACGATCTTGCCCTTGAGCGCACGGCCCTGGGTGAGGCCGGCCACGGTCTGGTCCACCACGGCCTGGAAGATGGAGGCCGCCACGTCCTCCTTCCGCCCGCCCTGGTTGAGGATGGGCTGAATGTCGCTTTTGGCGAACACGCCGCAGCGGGAGGCGATGGGGTAGATCTTCTCGTGCTTCAGGGACAGCCGGTCCAGCTCGTCGATGGACACGTTCATCAGCGTGGCCATCTGGTCGATGAAGGCCCCGGTGCCGCCGGCGCAGGAGCCGTTCATGCGCTCTTCCAGAGCGCCGCCGAAGAAGATGATCTTGGCGTCCTCGCCGCCCAGCTCAATGACGGCATCGGTGCCCGGTATGTAGGTGTTGACGGCGGCGGCGGTGGCATAGACCTCCTGCACGAAGTCGATGCCGGCAGCCTTGGCCACGCCCAGGCCGGCCGAGCCGGTGATGACCAGGCGCACGTCCTTGCCCGCCAGCTTGTCCTGGATGCTGTGCAGAGTCTCGCAGGCCCGCTCCCGGGCCTTGGAGTAGTGCCGCTCATAGGAGCGGAACAGCAGCTTGTTCTGTTCGTCCAGCACCACCACCTTGACGGTGGTGGAGCCGATGTCGATGCCGATACGAAGGCTCATAGGTTCACCTCAAGACGCCGGAGAACCCCGGCGAAACATGTTTTCGTGGCCTCTATCATATAACAAATCGACAGCGTTTACAATAAAAAAGTGTAAACAAAAAGCAGAAAAACCTAGGGAAATAGAGGAATATATAAGGCAGGTCACCGAAGCCTCTTTCATCGGTTCAACACACAGGTGAATGCGTGTACGCAATCCCACCTAACTGGAGAGAGACAGTCGCTCCGTCGCCTCCGTCCATTCCGATGAGGGGGCGGGGGCCATGCCGCCGAAATACAGGGACACGTCCCCTACGCCGGAGTTCAGCTCCAGCCGGTCCGGGCCGTCGCCCTCCGGGAACGCCTGGACAGCCGCCCCATTCAAGATGCACTTTCCAACGCCTGCGTTTATCCATTACTATACCCCTCTGCTGTCAAAGGACCGTAAAAAACCTTAAGACTTTCTAAAAATGGAGACTGAGCCCGTTGAAAATAGGGACCATTCGACAACATAAGCATAGGTATCTATTCCACCTTAAAATGCAGCTTTAAACTTTTATATTATATTGATAATTGACAAAAAATATTTTTATATTATAATCAAAATATGTTAAATACACCAAAAATATAGGAGGGAGATGATATCAATGCAGTAGAAACCTGACCAAATTTAATTTTTTACTCTCCTACTGTAGTAGCAACTAGAAGCCTAAACTGGAATGGTTTGGGAGACCCATTTACAAGTCAATAGAATGCAACTGCCGAGCGAGTGAGCAAGCAATCCAAGGTATGTTAAAATCTATTTTGGGTGCGTTTATTGGCAAGAGTTTTCCCTATCAGGGGTCGCTCTCTACGATTCTGGCAGCCATTCTGCCTCATCTGTATGAGGCCATTCAAAACAACTATGGTGCCACACAAAAAACGATTTGGCTTGAGCGCACATACTGGCTCAAAGACGATTATTCCGCATACAGATATCAAGATTCGTTGTGTTGGGAGGAGGTATCCGCATGACTGTCTTCACATTCTCCATCGCTCTCATTCTGGTCACTAGCATCGTCCATGTGGTGATCGCCCTTCAAAAAGATCATATCAAGCGAACCGGAGGAGATTCCATTGTGGACGTCATCGGCGCAGTCGCTTTGGCGGGTACTACTCCTATCGCTCCTCCTCGGCAAACCATTTTGACATCCCTTCTTTTTCTCAACTGCGTCCTGCTGTCGTGCTATCTCCCAAGATTTTTCAAATACAAGGAAAACAGCGCACTGTTGCAGGAGAGCACCGTATTTTCATTGGGTGTCACAGTTGTATCCGCCCTTTGCCTCCCATTCCTTTTTTAAGGTCTCAAAAAGCATTCCTCCACCGCTCTACAGGGCAGTGGCGGAATTATTTTTGAGCAAATATCCCTGTATTTCTCTCTGCTTTTAGCCTATTCCCGGTCGTGTCAAGAATTTCTGTGCAACTAAAATTGGAAAGCGGCAATCGGTCTGAATTATGAAAGGAGACTACAGATGAAAAATGCAAAGTGGTTATGTCTTTTACTAATCGTGACGGCCGGGTTGACTTCATGCCGCACGGCACAAGAAAAAATGGATTTTACCATTTCAGCGCACCATTATAACTGTACTCCCAGCGAGATCGTCAGCTTTTTGAACGACGCCAATGAGGATGAGAGCGCTGTCATTCCAGATTTTGTAGCATCCAAGGAACAGATTGCAATTACCGGCGAGGACGGCACTCTGGACGCCTATCTCACGTTTACAACCGATGAGAGCGGGTACACGACGGAAATCAAATTTTATTTTCCGTCTCCCGAGGCAGTGGAAAAAGGGAGCCGCTATCTGAGCTTACTATTCACAGAGATACTGGGCGATGAGGAGGCCTCGGCCGAGTGTGTGGAGCTGATATTGGAATCTCGCCGGAACGAGGGGATGGGCATGACCAAGCAGGAAAACGGAAGCAGCATAACGTCCATGATGACGAAGGGCTCCACGACGGTACGCATGGTTCCCGACTAAAAATGGGGCGTCCAGGGCACCGCGCGGTTTTGCGTTCGTAAAATGAAAAGGAGAGACGGGCTGCCGTCTCTCCTTTTACGATCAGAGGGGATGTTTTGCCGCGCCGGAGGAAAAGATGTCAGATCAGGGCGTCCTTGATGGAGTCGTAGACCGCGTCCTGGTTTTCGCACATGACCAGCAGTACGGTGCCGTCCTCCAGGGTGCCTACCTTGGCCTCCTTGGCGATCTCGTACTGATCGGCCAGGTACTGTTCAAAGCTGCGCTTCTGGTTTTCCACAAAGCTGTTGAGCCCCTCCAGCACCAGATCCTCCTTGCCGGCGGCGGGCAGGATGGCGGCTACGCCGTAGGCCCGGACGTTCATGGCAGAGACCGAGATGGCATAGGCCGTCATGTCCTCCTCGGATACGTTCAGCAGGCCGAAAATCAGCTCGGCCATGTCGTCGTCGGACGAGGTGAGGATGGTGTTGTACTCGTTGTCCTCCTCGCTCCGGGCTCCCTCGATGGCGGCCTTGTAGGCGGCGGTCATCTCCTCGGGGGTCTTGGGGCTCTCGGCGGGCTTGCCGTCGGCGCAGCCGGCGAGGGCCAGCGCCAGCAGCAGAGCGGACAGGGTCAGGGAAAGCGTGCGTCTCATGCGCGGGGTTCCTCCTTTTTCATTGGTGTGGACGGCGCAGGCGGGATGGCGGGGGGATCGGACTCCGGAGGCAGGACGGTGAGGGCCACCTTTCCCTCCCGGGCATCCGCCAGCAGGGCGGCCCCCTGCTTCAGCGTCCCGGAGAGCAGCAGCTCGGCGGCGGGGTCCTCCACCTGGGCCCGGATGGTGCGCCGGAGGGGCCGGGCTCCGTAAGCCGGGTCGAAGCCGTCCCGGGCCAGCAGGTCCAGGGCCTCCTCGCCGGTGCGCAGGGCCACCCCCAGCTTCTCCAGACGCTGCCCGACCGTGTCCAGCATCCGGCGGGCAATGTCTCGGATCTCCGGGCGGGTAAGCTGACGGAAGACGATGACGTCGTCCAGCCGGTTCAGGAACTCCGGCCGGAAGACCTTTTTCAGGTCCCCCAGAATGGCCTCCCGCAGCTCCTCCACCGGCCGGGTCTCCCCAGAGCCGGTGGCAGAGAAGCCCAGCCGGCTGCCCTTGGCGGTGATGCGGGTGGCCCCCACGTTGGAGGTCATCACCACCACCGTGTTGCGGAAATCCACCTTGTGGCCCTGGGCGTCGGTGAGGACGCCGTCCTCCATGATCTGGAGAAGGATGCCCCACACGTCGGGATGGGCCTTCTCGATCTCATCGAAAAGGACCACAGAATAGGGCTTGCGCCGCACCTTTTCAGTGAGCTGTCCCCCTTCGTCGTGGCCCACATAGCCCGGCGGGGCGCCCAGAAGCCGGGAGACGGTGTGCTTTTCCATATACTCCGACATGTCGAAGCGGAGCAGGGCCTCCCCAGTGCCGAACAGGGCGGCGGCCAGGGCTTTGCACAGCTCGGTCTTGCCCACGCCGGTGGGGCCCAGAAAGAGAAACGCGCCGGTGGGCCGGTCCGGGTCCTTCAGCCCCACCCGGCCCAGACGGACCGCGCGGGCCACTGCCCGCACCGCCTCGTTCTGACCCACCACCCGCCGGTGGAGCTCCTCCTCCAGATGGAGAAGCCGCTCCGACTCGGCCTGGGTCAGCGTGGTGACCGGGATGCCGGTCCAGCCTGCCACCACGGCGGCCACGTCCTCGGCCGTCACCTGGTTGACGGTATGGTCCAGATGCCACAGGGAGCGCTGCCGGGACAGCTCCCGGCGGAAGTCCCGCTCGGCGTCCCGGAGCATGGCGGCCTTCTCAAAGTCCTGGCCCCGGATGGCCTCCTCCTTCTCCCGGGCGGCCCGGTCAGCCCGCTCCTCCAGCTCCCGCAGGTCGGGGGGCGTGGACAGCTTCTCCATCCGAACCCGGGAGGCGGCCTCGTCGATCAGGTCCACCGCCTTGTCGGGGAGAAAACGGTCGGTGAGGTAGCGGCAGGACAGGGAGACGGCGTGCTCCAGCGCCTCGTCGGTGATGGTCAGCTTGTGGTGGGCCTCGTAGCGGTCCCGCAGGCCCCGGAGAATGGCCAGGGCGGTGTCCGGATCGGGCTCATGGACGGTAACGGGCTGAAAGCGCCGCTCCAACGCGGCGTCTTTTTCGATATACCGGCGGTATTCGTCCAGCGTGGTGGCCCCCACCACCTGGATCTCCCCCCGGCCCAAGGCGGGCTTGATGATGTTGGCCGCGTCGATGGCACCCTCAGCGCTGCCCGCCCCCACGATGGTGTGCAGCTCATCGAGGAAGAGGATTACGTCCCCAGCCCGGCGGACCTCGGCCAGCACGTTTTTCACCCGCTCCTCAAACTCGCCCCGGTACTTGGTGCCCGCCACCATGCTGGACAGGTCCAGGGCCATGACCCGCTTGCCCCGCAGGTCCTCGGGCACCTCGCCGGAGATGATGCGCCGGGCCAGGCCCTCGGCAATGGCGGTCTTGCCCACGCCGGGTTCCCCGATGAGGGCGGGGTTGTTCTTCTGCCTCCGGGCCAGGATCTGGATGACCCGGCGGATTTCTTCCTCCCGGCCGATGACCGGGTCCAGGGCGCCGTTGGCCGCCATGCGGGTCAGATCCCGGGAGAACTGGTCCAGCAGCTTGGTGTCCCCCCGCTCGGCGTAGTCCCGCTCCGGCTTGGGCCGGCCGGGGCTGCGGAAGGGGGGCGTGGGCTCCCCGCCCAGAGCGCTCATCAGGTCGTCGTAAAGCCGTTTGAGCTCCACGCCGCTGCCCGCCAGGATCCGGGCGGCCACGCCGTCCCCCTCCCGCAGCAGGCCCAGCAGCAGGTGCTCGGTGCCCACGTAGCGGTGGCCCAGTCCGGCGGCCTCCGACATGGCCAGCTCAATGATCTTTTTGCACCGGGGGGTCAGCCCCTGGGAGGGCATGGGGACCGGGGCTCCCACTCCCACCAGCCGGGCAATGGAGCTGCGGATGGTCTCGGGCTCCAGACCGGCGTTGCGCAGCACCTTGGCGGCCACGCCCTGCCCCTCCCGGGACAGGCCCAGCAGCAGGTGCTCGGAGCCCACGTAGCCGTGACCCAACTGGGCGGAGGCCTCCTGTGCCAGACGCAGGGCGGCCTGGGCCCGCTGGGTGAATCTGTTTTCGCTGATGGAACTCACTCCTTGGAGGCGCGCCCGGACTGGGAGGCGCGCGGTGTGTTGGCCGAAGCCGGCCCCGGAAGCGCCCGGATGCGGGGCAGCCGGGCGGCATGGGCCGCGCTGTGGGAGGCCCCCTCCAGCTCGGGGGTGAGGGAGCCGGCCAGCTCGGCGGAAAAGCGGTTTTTGGATTCGCTCATAAAAACACCTCTTAAAACAGGGCGGAGAGGGAACAGAAGGTATTGTGCCCGGTTCGGGTCGGTCTAAAAAGCTCCGGATCAAGAAAATTTTGCCATAAAACAACAGGCTGGCCGTTTAACGCCCCTCTAAGAAGAATATACCCGGGCAAAAGAGGATTTAGGACGGGAATTTTGAAGAAAATAAAGATTGCAATTTCAAAAAACTGTGGTAGAATGAAGTCACATTGATATTTGGAGGTGTTTCCAATGGCCTATGTCATCAGCGATGCTTGCGTCAGCTGCGGCGCCTGCTCGGATACTTGCCCCATGGGCGCTATCTCTCAGGGCGATTCCCAGTATGTGATCGACGCCAATACCTGCATCGACTGCGGTTCCTGCGCCGATGCCTGCCCCACCGGAGCTATCTCCCAGGGCTGAGACGCAGAGCTACATACGCACATGAAACAGCGGCGCGCCATTGGCGCGCCGCTGTTTTTCTCTTGCTCCGGGGAACGGAAGGACTTTACAAAACCCTCCTGCACCGGATATACTGGAAGCAGACGGGCCCGTGCCCGTCGGAATATGCATATTTGGGGGACGCTATGAAAAAACAGGATGGAAAACAGCTTCTGCTGGTGGGCTTCACTCTGTTCTCCATGTTCTTCGGAGCAGGCAACCTGATCTTTCCCCCCGGACTGGGGGCCCAGGCGGGGATTCACACCTGGCCGGCCATGGCCGGCATGGCCATCAGCGCCGTGGGCCTGCCGGTGCTGGGGGTGGTGGCGGTGGCCCGCTCGGGCGGGCTGGATGCCCTGGGCGGCCGGGTCCACCCGATGTTCGCCCGGGTGTTCACTGTGGCGGCCTACCTGGCCATCGGGCCCTGCCTGGCCATTCCGCGCACGGCCAGCACCTCCTTTGAGATGGCGGTGCCCCCCTTTGCGGGGCCGGATGCCCCGCTGGAGCTGCTTCGACTCCTCTTTTCCCTGGCGTTTTTCACCGGGGCGCTGCTGGTGGCGCTCCGGCCGGAAAAGCTGACGGACCGGCTGGGCAAGGTGCTCTGCCCCATTCTGATCGCCCTGATCGTCGTCACCTTTGTGGGGTGTCTGCTCAACCCGCTGGAGGGGTACGGCCCGCCCCAGACCGCCAGCTATGAGACCCACCCCGTGATTGCCGGGTTCCTAGCCGGCTATCAGACCATGGACACCATCGCCGCGCTGGTGTTCGGCATCGTCATTGCCCTGAATCTGCGGGCCAGGGGCGTCCAGGATGAGCGGGACGTGGTCCGGGGCACCATCCGGGCCGGCTGGGTGGCCGGAGCTATGCTGCTGGCGGTCTACTCCATGCTGGCCCATGTGGGGGCCCTGTCCGGCGGGGCTTTTCCGGGGGCATCCACCAACGGGGCGGTGGTACTGACCAATCTGGTCTCCGCCCTGTTCGGCGTGCCGGGCAGCCTTCTGCTGGCGGCGATCTTCCTCATCGCCTGCTTCAACGTGTGCGTGGGGCTCATCAGCTCCTGCGCGGAGTATTTCTCCGGTCTGTGGCCCCGGCTGCCCTACCGCGCCTGGGCGGCGCTCTTCGCGGCGGTGAGCCTGCTCATTGCCAACGCCGGGCTGGACCAGATCCTCCGCGTCTCGGTGCCGGTGCTGAGCATCCTCTACCCCGTGGCCATCGTGCTCATCGCCCTGTCCTTCTTCCAGCGCTGGCTGTGCGGGCTCCGGCTGGTCTACCCCGCGGCCGTGCTGCTCACCGGTGCGGCCAGCATCCTGTATACGCTGCGGGACCTGAAGCTGCTGCCCGCCGGCCTGGGGGATGCGCTGGGACTGCTGCCCCTGGCGGCCCAGGGGCTGGGCTGGCTACTGCCCGCCCTGGCCGGCACGCTTTTGGGGGCGGCGCTGTCGCGGCTGCGCCCCGCCCCTTGACTGCGGCGGCCCGGCCCGCCTTCTGGTGGAGAGCGCGGCGGAGGAAGCGCAAACAAGACGCGCCCCCGGATCACAGATCCGGGGGCGCGTTCGCATGGTTCCGGTTACGGGTTGAGAGGAGTGACGGTGAGGGTGGCCTTGCCGGTGGCCAGGTCCAGCGAGACGCGGTAGACGCCCGGCTCGTGATAGACAAATCCATCCATCTCGGACCGGTCGGTGTAGGTGACCGAGTAGGTCAGGGTGGTCTCGTCCGGACTGAGGGTCAGATTTTCCAGGTTGGGAGCGGTGCCCCGGGGATTGACCGCCGGAATGCCGTCATCCACCCGCAGAATCCTGCCGTCGGGATAGACCAGAATCAGATCGGGGCCCGCCTTGGCGGGCATGCCGCCGTATTCGCCGTAAAGCACGACGCACAGCTTGGTATCCCAGCGCTTTTCGACGTTGAAGGGAAAGCCGGACGGCCCATCTTTCAGATAGGCGATGGTCTCCTCTTGGCTGGGCCCCTCCAGCTTGGCAACGTTGTTCTTGGCCCGGCTCACCGGCCCGCTCTGCCATAGGCGCAGGAAGGTGACGATGCACTGCTCCCGGGTGTAGAGGCCCAGCGGGGAGAACAGACCATCGCCGGTGCCCCCCATGACCCCCAGCGCCCACATGGCCTCGGCGCTGTCCAGGGCCCAATCGGCCACCTGCCCCGCGTCGGTGAAGGTGTCGGCAAAGCTCGGACCGGCGGCGTCCTCCAGAGAACCGCCGTAGACGGCGTAGGCCCGGCACAGCATAGCCGCCGCCTCCTGCCGGGTGATGGGGGCCTCTGGGTCGAAGGTCCCCCGCTTCAAGCCGGCCTCATTCTCGGTCATCCTGCGGCCGTTGACCACGCCCAGGGAGTAGGCCCAGTCCACATGCCTGCTCACGCCGTCCACAAAGGGGGATTCCAACTGGGGAGCGTCCGGGTCCTGGGCGGCCCGCCAGGTCAGCGCAAAATAGAAATTTTCCACGTCATAGCCGTACTGGGCGGCCAGGAACTGCATGGCGATGGCGGCGAATTCACCCCGGGTGATGTCCTGCTGATAGGCGCTTTGCAGGTCCTCGGGGACGAAGCCCAGGGCGATGGCCTGGTCCAGGCTGTCCTGGGCCCAGTCGGAGGCGGAGGGGTCGGCGGCGAAGGCGGTGCAGAGGCAGGTGAGCAGGGCGGCGGTCAACAGGGCGGCCAGTGTCTTTTTCATGTGCGTTACTCCTTTCCGGCGGGGTGGCCCCGCCCATCGGTCAGACGATTTCCAACAGAAAACGTCCCACGCTCTCCATGGCCTCGGCGGCCTTTTTCATGGGGAACATCTGGAACACATGCCACATGTCGGGCCACAGCTCCATCCGGCAGGGGACGCCGGACTGGACCAGCCGGTCCCGCAGGCGCAGGGAATCGGAGAACAGGATCTCGTTCTCACCCACCTGGATGAGGGTGGGGGGGAAGCGGTCAAAGTCCCCGAACAGGGGAGAAAGCAGGGGGGAGGAGAGCTCCTGGCAGGGCGCGTAGGCGGAGCGGACGGCCCGGATATAGTCCATGGTGAGCATGGGGTCGGCGTCCCGGCGGGTCTCGTAGGACCTGCCGCTGGCGGTCATGTCGGTCCAGGGGGAGAAGAGGACCAGCCGCCGGGGCAACAGCCGCCCGGCGTCCCGGAGCTGCATGGCCAGCACCAGGGCCAGGTTGCCGCCGGCGGAGTCCCCGGCCACCGTCACCTCCCGGGCCCCGTAGCCCAGGTGCATCAGATAGTCCCAGGCCCGCATGGCGTCCTCCAGGGGGGCGGGAAAGTGGTACTCGGGGGCCAGGCGGTACTCGAAGGAGAGCACCTCGTAGCCGGTGGCATTGGCCAGCTTGGCGGCCAGAATGCGGGAATAGCCCAGGTTGCCGCTGGTATAGCCGCCGCCGTGGCAGTATAAAATGATATGGCGCTTGTCGTGGCCCCGCTCGGGCCGGGTCCAGGCGGCGGGCATCCCGCCCAGATCGAAGGGCTCCCAGCTCATGCCCAGCATGGGCGCCACCAGCCGTCCCAGCAGCTCCTGACCCTTGCGCTGGCGCTCCAGGTCGTCCGGGGCCATGGAGTCGGGGGAGGCGGCGGAGTGGATGGCCCTGAGTGCGCCCATCATGGCGCTGGTGCGCCTCTGCTCAGCGGCCTGGCGCTCCGCGGGGCTGCGGAGCGTTAGTTTTCTCAGCTTGGTCTTTTCCTTGTCCATAATTCCTCCAGACAGGGGGCGGCAGGTGTTCATTCCATATTCTAACACAAGCCGGGGCGGATGAAAAGCCTTCTTGTGCATAAGACGCGGACGTGGTATGATTTATTCCATGAAAAGGAAAGGGGGGGACGGCCCTGGCCCGGGAGAAAAAGCAGAAAAAGGACTGGTACCCGCTGGACAACGCCGCCCTGATGTACTCGGCCATCCAGCGGGAGGACTACTCGGCCATCTACCGCTTTTCCGCCGTGATGACCGAGCTGGTGGACCCGGCCGCCCTCCAGCGGGCCATCGACCGGACCATGCCCCGGTTCCCCAGCTTCCGCGTCCGCATCCACCGGGGCGCGTTTTGGTACTACTTTGAGCCCAACGACGCCCCGGGCCCCTTTGTCAAGGAGGACATGCAGAACCCCTGCCAACCAGTGCGCTATCGGGAGGACGACGGCTGGCTGGTCCGCTTTTTCTATTACCATTACCGGATTTCCCTGGAGGTATTCCACGCCGTGTCCGACGGGGCGGGGTCGCTGACCTTTTTCAGGACCCTGCTGGCGGTCTACCTGCGGGAACTGGGCCACGCCGTCCCCGACGCGCAGGGCATCTTGGATGTGGACGAGCCGCCCCGGCGGGAGGAGCGGGAGGACGCCTATCTCCGCTACGCCACCGCCCGGGTGAAGCTGGGCATGGGGGACCGGAAGGCCTATCAGGGCAACGGCACGCCGGAGCCCTTCTACACGCTCAACGTCACCATGGGACTGGTGCCGCTGGACAAGCTGCGCGCGGTGGCCAGGAGCTACGACGCCTCGGTGACGGAATACCTGGCGGCGGTGCTCATCCAGTCCCTGCTGGCCAAGCAGCGCCGGGAGGGGCGGCGGCGGGAGCTGCCGGTGGCCCTGGCCGTGCCCATCAATCTGCGGCCCCACTTCCCGTCCGAGACCCTGCGCAACTTCATTCTGACGGTGCGGCCCTCCATCGACCCGGAGCTGGGGGACTACACCTTTCCGGAGATCGTCCGCCAGGTCCACTACTACATGCGCCTGCACATCAACCGCCAGGAGATGCAGGCGCAGCTCACCCGAAATGTGGGCCTGCGGCGGAACAAGCTGCTCCAGATCGTCCCCATCCCCATCAAGGACCTGGCCATGGCCCTCAGCTACAAGCTGGTGGGCAGCCGGCCGTACTCTACGACCTACACCAACCCCGGAGCCTTCCAGGTCCCAGCCGAGATGGAGCCCCACATCCGGCGCATGGAGGTGGTTCTGGGTCAGTCCTATACCCCGCGAACCAACTGCGCCTCCATCAGCTACGGCAACACCATGGAGATCACCTTCGCCGGTACGGTGAAGGAGACGGACGTGGAGCGGGATTTCTTCCGCCATCTGGTGCGGGAGGGACTCCATGTCCGGATACTTTCCAACCGGGAGGAGTGAAACAAGATGTCCTACTGTGTCAACTGCGGCGTGGAGCTGGACCCCAGCGCCGGAATCTGTCCCCTGTGCCACACCCCGGTAGTGAATCCAGGCCGGCCGGCAGATGAGGAGGCTCCGCCCCCCTTTCCCACCCGGCGGGCCGAGGTCCAGCCGGTGAATAAATGGGAGGTGGCCCTGCTGCTGTCCGCCATGCTGGCGTCGGTGGCCGTGTGCTGTGGGCTGCTGAACCTGTTTTTTCTGCGCTCCGACCGGCCCTGGTCCCTCTACGTCATCGGGGCGGCGGTGATGCTGTGGATCTGGTTGGTGCCGCCGCTGCTCCACCGGACCATGCCCTTGTGGCTGCGGCTGCTGCTGGATGTGGCGGCGGTGGGGGTCTATGTTTACCTCATCTCCATCGACCTGCGGGGCCATGACTGGTATATGGGCCTGGCCCTGCCCATTATCCTCACGGGCGGAGCCATCATGGCCGCCCTGGGCCTGCTGCTGGGCAAGGGACGCCGTTCCATCCTGTCCAGTGTCACCCTTATCATCGGCTCCGTCGGGCTGTTCCTGGTGGGCGTGGAGGTCTTCATCGACCGCTGGCTGTTCGGGCGCTGGACTCCGGGCTGGTCGCTGGTGGTGCTGGCAGTGTGCGCGGCACTGGTCATCCCCCTGCTGGTGGTGCGCCACCGCCCTGCCCTCCGGGAGGAGGCCCGGCGGCGGTTCCATATGTGACACCAGCATGAATATTCATAGATTTGTGAATATTCATGCCAATTAGAGGAAAAATATACGGGAAAGAAGGGGGCATAGTACGCATAGTTATGCAAAATTGCCCTTGCATTTTATGCAGGGCCGTGGTATCATAACTCCAACATCGAACGACACGGAGGTTTTTCACCATGGCGGACCAGAAAGAGATCAAAAAAGTCGTACTCGCTTATTCCGGCGGTTTGGATACTTCCATCATCATCCCCTGGCTGAAGGAGAACTACAACGATCCCGAGATCATCGCCGTCTCCGGCGACGTGGGCCAGGGCACCGAGCTGGATGGTCTGGAGGAAAAGGCCATCAAGACCGGCGCCTCCAAGCTGTATGTGGAAGACCTGACGGATGAGATGGTGGACGACGTCATCATCCCCTCCATGATGATGGGCGCCAAGTATGAGGACTATCTGCTGGGCACCGCCTTTGCCCGGCCCATCATCGCCAAGCGCCTGGTGGAGATCGCCAAGGCCGAGGGGGCCGACGCCATCTGCCACGGCTGTACCGGCAAGGGCAACGACCAGGTCCGGTTCGAGCTGGCCATCAAGCGTTTTGCGCCCGAGATGAAGATCATCGCCCCCTGGCGGGAGTGGGACATCAAGGGCCGGGACGAGGAGATCGATTACGCTGAGGCCCACAACGTGCCCTTGAAGATCAGCCGTGAGACCAACTACTCCAAGGACAAGAACCTATGGCACCTGAGCCATGAGGGCCTGGACCTGGAGGACCCGGCCAGCGAGCCCCAGTATGACAAGCCCGGCTTCCTGGAGATGGGCGTTTCCCCGGCCATGGCCCCCGATGCCGCTACCTATGTCACCCTGGACTTTGAGAAGGGCTGGCCGGTGGCCATCGACGGCGAGAAGAAGAAGGCCAGCGACATCATCCGCAAGCTCAACGAACTGGGCGGGGCCAACGGCATCGGCCTGCTGGACATCGTGGAGAACCGGCTGGTGGGCATGAAGGACCGCGGCGTGTACGAGACCCCCGGCGGCACCATTCTCTACCGGGCCCACGAGGTGCTGGAGATGATCACCATCGACAAGGACACCAAGCACATGAAGCAGAAGCTGGCGGTGGACTTTGCCGATCTGGTCTACAACGGCAAATGGTTCACCCCTCTGCGGGAGGCCCTGTCCGCCTTTGCGCTCAAGACGCAGGAGCATGTCACCGGTACGGTGAAGCTCAAGCTTTACAAGGGCAACATCATCACCGCCGGCGTCACCTCGCCCGACACCCTGTATTCCGAGAATCTGGTGACCTTCGAGGAGAGCGATTACAACCAGGACGACGCCACGGGGTTCATCAATC
>NZ_DCJO01000013.1:60596-60814 GCF_002320075.1 Intestinimonas sp. UBA1698
TCTGTGGGGTCTGCCGGACACCGTCCAGGCGCTGCGGGAACAGGGGAAGCTGAGATAGAGGCGCCGTCCTGCCCGAAGACGGCGCGGGTGCGCCGCACAAGCGTTTTCGCGGTGCGAAAACCTTGGCGCAAGGGCGAATTCATTCCGCCCGCGCAGGTGAAATAAAAAGGGCCCCCAGCGGCTTTTCCGCTGGGGAACGACGCCACGGGGTTCATCAA
>NZ_DCJO01000013.1:60819-146448 GCF_002320075.1 Intestinimonas sp. UBA1698
TCTGTGGGGTCTGCCGGACACCGTTCAGGCGCTGCGGGAGCAGGGGAAGCTGAAGTAAAAAGACATGACACACCGGTAGGGCGGGGGCTTGCCCCCGCCATACCTATATATTCGCATAAGGAGCAATCAATATGAAACTTTGGGCAGGCCGGTTCCAGAAAGAGACCGATAGCTTAGTCAACGACTTCAATTCCTCCGTCTCTTTTGACGCGAGGATGTACCGGGAGGACATCGCCGGCTCCATCGCCCACGCCGCCATGCTGGGCAAGCAGGGCATCATCGAGGAGCATGAGGCGGAAAAGATCATCGACGGTCTGAAGGCCATCCTGGCCGACATCGACGCCGGCGGCGTGGAGTTCTCTGACGATAACGAGGACATCCACATGAACATTGAAGTCATGCTCACCAACCGTATCGGCGACACGGGCAAGCGCCTGCACACCGCCCGCAGCCGGAACGACCAGGTGGCCGTAGACTTCCGCCTCTATGTGAAAAAGCAGATCCCCGTCATCATCGGCATGATCCTGGACCTGGAGAAGGTGCTGCTCAAGAAGGCAGAGGCCAATCTGGAGACCGTGATGCCCGGCTATACCCACCTCCAGCGGGCCCAACCCACCACCTTTGCCCACTACATGATGGCCTACGCCAATATGCTCAAGCGGGACGTGACCCGATTTGAGGACTGCCTGGAGCGGATGGACGAGTGCCCCCTGGGGGCAGGCGCGCTGGCCACCTCCACCTATCCGGTGGACCGGTTCCAGACCGCCGGCGCCCTGGGCTTCCGGAAACCCGTGGACAACTCCATGGATGCGGTCTCCGACCGGGACTACGCCATCGAGTTCCTCTCCGCCTGCTCCCTGCTGATGATGCACCTGTCCCGGTTCTCCGAGGAGCTGATCCTCTGGTGCTCCTGGGAGTTCAAGTTCGTGGAGCTGGACGACGCCTACTCCACCGGCTCCTCCATCATGCCGCAGAAGAAAAACCCCGACGTAGCCGAGCTGGTCCGGGGCAAGACCGGGCGGGTCTACGGCTCTCTGATAACCCTGCTCACCGTGATGAAGGGTCTGCCTCTGGCCTACAACAAGGACATGCAGGAGGACAAGGAGTGCGTCTTTGACGCCATCGACACGGTGGAGATGTGCCTGCCGGTGTTCGCCGCCATGCTGGATACCCTCACCGTCCGGCCCAAGAACATGGCCCGGGCGGCGTCGGGCGGCTTCATCAACGCTACCGACTGCGCCGATTACCTGGTGCGCAAGGGCATGCCCTTCCGGGACGCCTATATGATCGTGGGCCGGCTGGTCAACATGTGCATCAAATCAGGGGATACCCTGGATACCCTGCCGCTGAAGGATTTCCAGTCGGTCTCCGGCGCCTTCGGCCCCGACGTGTACCAGGCCCTGGAGCTGAAAACCTGCGTGGGCGGCCGGAAGGTCTACGGCGGCCCGTCCCCTGAGTCGGTTAAAATGCAGATCGAGAACATTCAGAAGTTCGTGGACGCGCGGGCTTGAGCCCGCCGCCCAGCAGGACAAAGGAAGCGTGGTAGGATGAAACCGAAACTATACATTGACGGCCAGGAGGGCACCACCGGCCTGCAGATCTACGAGCGCCTGGGAGCCCGGGACGACATCGAGCTGCTGCGCATTGACCCGGACAAGCGCAAGGACACCGCCGAGCGCAAGCGTCTCCTGAACGCGGCCGATCTGGTGTTCCTGTGCCTGCCAGACGCCGCCGCCGTGGAGGCGGTGGCGCTCATCGAAAACGAGAACACCCGGGTGGTGGACGCCTCCACCGCCCACCGCACCGCCCCCGGCTGGGTCTACGGCTTCCCCGAGCTGCTGGCTGGCCAGCGGGAGCGGGTCCGGCACGCCAAACGGGTGGCCAACCCCGGCTGTCACGCCACCGGCTTTCTGTCTACCGCCGCCCCCCTGGTGGCCATGGGGGTCCTGCCCCCCGACTATCCGGTGGCCTGCTACTCTCTCACCGGCTACTCCGGCGGCGGCAGGAAGATGATTGCGGAATACGAGGCGGCGGACCGGGCTGCGTCCCTGGACGCCCCCAACATCTACGGCCTCAGCCTGAAGCACAAGCATCTGCCCGAGATGCAGAAGGTGGCGGGACTGAAGGTTCCCCCGGTCTTTTCCCCCATTCTGGGGGATATCTACCAGGGGATGGCCACCTCGGTGCTCCTGCACAACCGCCTGCTACGGGGAAACCCCACGGCGGAGGACCTCTGCGACATGCTCTCGGCCTACTACGAGGGGCAGAAACTGGTAAGCGTGGCCCCCTTCGGCGGTACGACGCCCCGGCTGTCGGCCAATGCCCTGGCCGGGTCCGACCGGCTGGAGATCACGGTGTGCGGCCACGAGGAGCAGACCATGCTGACCGCCCGCTTCGACAATCTGGGCAAGGGGGCCTCCGGCGCCGCCGTGCAGAACATGAATCTGATGCTGGGGTTTGACGAGACCGCCGGATTGGCGGTAGAATGAAAGAAACCATCCGGAAAAAGGAGTGCTGACCAATGAAAATGATTCCTGGCGGCGTGACCGCACCCAGGGGCTTTCAGGCCTCCGGCATCCACTGCGGGGTCAAGAAGGGCAAGGGCGACGGCAACCAGCCCCCCAAGAGCGGACGGCCCGAGGTGCTGGACCAGAAAAAGGACCTGGCCCTCATCGTCTCGGAAAAGGAGTGCGCCGCCGCCGCCATGTATACCCTCAACCGGGTGAAGGCGGCCCCCCTGTATGTGACCATGGACCACCTGGAAAACGGCGTGGCCCAGGGCATCATCGCCAATTCGGGCAACGCCAACGCCTGCTGCCCCATGAGCCATGAGAACGCCGAGGAGATGTGCGCTCTGGCCGCCGCCGCCACCGGGCTGAAGGCCGCCGACTTCGTGGTGGCATCCACCGGCGTGATCGGCCAAACCCTGAACATCGCCGCCATTGCCCAGGGCGTCCCCGCCGCCGCTGCCGCCCTGTCCCGCAGCGGCTCCGGCGACGCGGCCAACGCCATCATGACCACCGACACGGTGAAAAAGGAGCTGGCCGTCACCGTGGCCATCGGAGGACAGAAGGTGACCATCGGCGCCATCGCCAAGGGCTCCGGTATGATCCACCCCAACATGGGCACCATGCTGTGCTTCCTCACCACCGACTGCGCCATTACCCAGGAAATGCTCCAGGATGCCCTCCATGATATCGTGCCCCGCACCTTCAACCGGGTCACCGTGGACGGGGACACCTCCACCAACGATATGTGCGTCATCCTGGCCAATGGCATGGCGGAAAATCCCCTCATCGAGTGGAAGGACGACAACTACACCGTGTTTTCCAAGGCCCTTAGCGAGATCTGTACCGAGCTGGCCCGCAGCATCGCCGCCGACGGTGAAGGGGCCTCTCGTCTGGTGACCTGTACGGTAATGGATGCCCGCAGCGAGGAGAGCGCCGAGCGCCTGGCCAAGGCGGTGGTGGGCTCCTCCCTGGTGAAGGCCGCCATGTTCGGCGCCGACGCCAACTGGGGCCGGGTCCTGTGCGCCATGGGTTACTCCAAGGCCCCCTTCCGCCCTGAGTTCGTGGATGTCACCTTCCGCTCCGTGGTAGGCGAGGTGACCGTCTGCCGGCAAGGGGCGGGCCTGGATTTCGACGAAGATCAGGCCAAGAGCATCCTCAGTCAGGACGAGGTGGTCATCGAGGTGGACCTCCACGAGGGGGAGCACCAGGCCACCTGCTGGGGCTGCGACCTGACCTATGAATATGTGAAAATCAACGGTGATTACCGCACCTGATCCCACTGTCAGACAAAGGAGTCCTGTTACATGTCCAGTTCCCACGTGGAGCGCGCCCAGGTGCTGGCCGAGGCGCTGCCCTATATCCAGAAATACTACGGCAAGACCATCGTGGTCAAATACGGCGGCAACGCCATGATCTCGGAGGAGCTGCGCCGGGCCGTCATCAGCGACATTATCCTGCTCCACCTGGTGGGCATCCGGGTGGTGGTGGTCCACGGCGGCGGCCCCGAGATCACCGATATGCTCAAGCGCCTGGGCAAGCCGTCCGAATTCGTGGACGGCCTGCGCTACACGGACCAGGAGACCATGGATGTGGTGCAGCAGGTGCTGTGCGGCAAGGTGAACAAGGATCTGGTGGCCACCCTCAACCGCATGGGGGGCCGGGCCCTGGGCCTGTGCGGCATGGACGCCGGGCTGTTCCAGGCCAGGAAGCTGGATGAGAAATACGGTCTGGTGGGCGAGGTGGTCCAGGTAGACCCCGCCGTCGTCAACGACGCCCTGGCGGTGGGCTACATCCCCGTGGTCTCTACCGTGGCCCAGGGAGTGGACGGGGAGACCGCCTACAACATCAACGCCGACACCGCCGCCGCCAAGCTGGCGGTAGCCCTCCACGCTGAGAAGCTGATCCTGCTCACCGACGTGCGGGGCCTGCTCCGGGACCCCAAGGATGAGGACACCCTCATCCCCGAGGTGGGGCTGTCCCAGGTCCCCGGCCTGGTGAAGGACGGGGTGATCCAGGGGGGGATGATCCCCAAGGTGGACTGCTGCGTGGAGGCCGTGCGCTCCGGCGTGAAGAACACCATTATCCTGGACGGGCGCATCCCCCACTCCATTCTGATCGAGCTGCTGTCCGATTCCGGCATCGGCACCATGCTGCTGTGAGGTGAAACCATGGATTTTCAGGAACTCAAGGCTCTGGACGACCAGTATGTGATGCATACCTACGGCCGCTTCCCGGTGGATGTGGACCACGGGGAGAACGCCACCTTGTACGACGCCCTGGGCCGGAGCTACATCGACTTTTCCAGCGGCATCGGGGTCAACTCCATCGGCTGCGCCCATCCCAGGTGGACGGAGGCCATCATGGAGCAGGCCATGAAGCTGGGGCATATCTCCAATCTGTTCTACACCGAGCCCTGCGCCCGGCTGGCCAAGGTGCTGTGCCAGCGCGCGGGCATGTCCAACGTGTTTTTCGGCAACTCCGGCGCGGAGGGCAACGAGGGGCTCATCAAGCTGGCCCGGAAGTACAGCTTTGACAAGTACGGCAAGGGCCGGGGCACCGTTCTGACCCTAAAGCAGTCCTTCCACGGCCGGACGCTGAACACCTTGGCCGCCACCGGCCAGGAGGTGTTCCACAACTATTTCTTCCCCTTCCCCGACGGCTTCCGCTACGCCGCCCCCACCATGGATGGGGTGAGCGAGGTGGCGGGACATGACGTGTGCGCCGTCCTGCTGGAGCTGGTCCAGGGGGAGAGCGGCGTCTACCCGCTGGACCAGGGTTTTGTCCACGATCTGGCGGTGCTGTGCGCCGAGCGGGATTGGCTGCTGCTCATCGACGAGGTCCAGACCGGCATTGGCCGCACCGGCACCCTGTTCTGCTACCAGCAGTACGGCATCCTGCCCGACGCGGTGTCTTTTGCCAAGGGGATCGCCGGGGGCCTGCCCATGGGCGGCTTCCTGGCCAGCGACAAGTGCCGGGACGTGCTGGGGCCGGGCACCCACGGCTCCACCTTCGGGGGCAATCCGGTGTGCGCCGCGGCGGCCCTGGCGGTGCTGGACGTGCTGGACGAGGATACCATCTCCGCCGCTACCGAAAAGGGCCGGTATATCCGCAATGCTATCGCGTCCATGGCCCTGCCCTGTCTGGGGGCCACCCGCGGCCTGGGCCTGATGATCGGTGTGGAGGTCAAGGGGGACAAGACCAACAAGGAGCTGGCCGCCAAGCTCATCGAAAACGGCCTGCTGGTGCTCACCGCCGGCCCCGCCCTGCGCTTCCTGCCCCCGCTGACCATCACCCAGGCGGAGATGGACAAGGGACTGGAGATTTTGGAAAAGACCCTGAAAGAGGTGTGAGAAATGAAGAAGGATTTGCTCAAGCTGCTGGACCTGACCCGGGAGGACATCACCAAGATCCTCAACGTGGCCGACCAGATGAAGTACAACCAGAAGCATGGCCTGACCCACAACTATCTCCAGGGCAAGACTCTGGCCATGATCTTTGAAAAAAACTCCACCCGGACCCGGGTGTCCTTCGAGGTGGGGATGTACCAGCTCGGCGGCCACGCCCTGTTCCTCTCCGGCAAGGAGAGCCAGATCGGCCGGGGCGAGCCCATCGAGGACACCGCCCGGGTGCTCTCCCGCTACTGCGACGGCATCATGATCCGCACCTACGGCCAGGACGAGGTGGAGGAGCTGGCCAAGTATGCCTCCATCCCCGTCATCAACGGCCTGACCGACTTTGCACACCCCTGCCAGGTGCTGGCCGACCTGATGACCATCCGGGAAAAGATGACCCGGCTGGAGGGGCTGAAGCTGTGCTTTATCGGGGACGGCAATAACATGGCAAACTCTCTGATCGTGGGCGGCCTGAAGTGCGGTATGGACGTGTCCGTGGCCTGTCCTGCGGGCTATGATCCCGACCCCCGGGTGCTGGACTTTGCCAAGACCGTCACCGGCGCCGGGTTTGCCCTGTGCCGCGACCCGAAGCAGGCCGCCAAAGACGCCGACGTGATCATCACCGACGTATGGGCCTCCATGGGCCAGGAGGGGGAGAAGGCCAAGCGGGAGGCCGCCTTCGGCGGCGTCTATCAGGTCAACGAAGCGCTGATGGCCGTGGCCCACCCCGGCGCCATGGTGCAGCACTGTCTGCCCGCCCACCGGGGGGAGGAGATCACGGCGGAGGTGTTCGAGGCCCACGCCGGGGAGATCTTCGACGAGGCGGAGAACCGGCTCCACGCCCAGAAGGCGGTCATGTTCCTGCTGATGGGAGAGAAAAACTGACTTTCACAGACAAGAAAAAGAGCTGGAAGGCGATGCCTTCCAGCTCTTTTTGACGACAATTCAGCCGGCCAGATACTTTTTCACCAGCTCCTGAAGCAGCTCGTCCCGGTCCAGCTTGCGGATGAGGGAGCGTGCGTTGTTGTAGTTGGTGATATAGGTGGGGTCCTCGGAGAGGATGTAACCGACGATCTGGTTGATGGGGTTATAGCCCTTCTCCTGAAGCGAGTTGTAAACCGAGGTCAAAATGGCCTTGATTTCGTCGCCACGGTCCTGATTCAAGCTGAACTTTCTGGTGAAGTCCAATTGTTCCTGCATGTCGGAAACACCTCCCTGTGCCGTTTTCCCTATTGTAACTGAATTTGCCGGTGGTGTAAAGAGGCCGCACACAAAATTTATGAAGAATTAAGATGCCCATTTTGGGACGAAATATTCCTCCAGCCGTGCGGCAGCCTGCCTCAGCGCAGCGTCGCGCCCAGCTCGGTTTGCAGCAGCGCCAAGATGCTCTTGACGTCCTCGTCCGCCTCGGCGGCGGTGAGGCTGCGCTCGTCGGAACGGAGGGTCAGGTTGAAGGCCACGCTCTTTTTGTCCTCGGGGATGCCGGGGCCGGTGTAGATGTCGAACAGAGCCACGTCCTTCAGCAGGCCCTTGGCCCCCCGGCGGATGCAGTCGGCCAGCTCGCCCACGGGGACGTCCTTGCCGCAGACCACCGCGATATCCCGGGCCACCGCAGGGAACTTGGGCAGAGGCTGATAGACGGGCAGGGGGCCCATACTCCGGTAGAGAGCGCCGAAGGCGAGCTCGGCGGCGTAGAGCGGGCAGTCCACGCCATAGTTGGCGGCCACATGGGGGTGGATCTGCCCCAGCACGCCCAGCAGCGTGCTGCCGCTGTAAACCTTCGCGCAGCGGCCGGGGTGGTAGGAGGGGTTCTCCTTCTCGGCCGCGAAGCGGACGCTGGGAATGCGCAGCCCGGCCAGCACGGCCTCCACCGCCCCCTTCAGGGCAAAGAAGTCCATGTCGGCGCCGTAGGCGCCCAGCGAGAGGACCTTGGGCTCGTCGGCCATGCCGGAGCCGTCGTTTTTGGCGAAGTAGGTCCTGCCCAGCTCGTAGAGCTTGGCGGACTTGTTGCGGAAGTTGTAGTTCCGGGCCAGGATCTCCAGCATGGAGGGCAGGGTGGTGGTGCGCATGATGGAGGTGTCCTCTCCCAGGGGGTTCAGGATGCGCATGGAGGTGCGCAGGGGGGAATCGGCGGGCAGGTCGATCTTATCGTAATACGCGGGGCTGATGAAGGAATAGGTGATGATTTCATCGTACCCGGCCGTGCGGCACAGCAGCCCGGCGGTGCGCTCGGCCTGCTGCTCCGGGGTGTAGCCGCCCCGGACGGTGGCCCCCCGCATGAGGGTGTTGGGGATCTTGTTGTAGCCGTAGAACCGGGCCACCTCCTCCGCGATGTCGGAGTAGTGCTCCACGTCGCTGCGCCAGGAGGGGACCAGGATGGTGTCTCCCTCCAGGCCGAAGCCCAGGGACAGCAGGATGCGGCGCATCTCCGCCTCGGACACGTCGGTGCCCAGCAGGGCGTTGATCTTCTCCGGCTCCAGCTTTACGGTGACGGGGGCGGCGTCCCTGGCGATCACGTCCAGCACGCCGTCCACCACCTCGCCGGCTTCCAGCAGCTCCACCAGCTCACAGGCCCGCTGGACGGCCTTCATGGTGTTCATGGGGTCCAGACCTTTTTCATACCGGGAGGAGGCGTCGGTGCGCATCCCCAGGGCGGTGGCGGTGCGGCGGACGGAGGCGCCGTTGAAGTTGGCCGACTCAAACAGGACCATGGCGGTGTCGCCCACGATCTCGGAGTTGGCGCCGCCCATGACGCCGGCCACACATACCGGCCGGTGCTCGTCGCAGATGCACAGCATGGATGTGGTCAGGGCGTGGTCCTTGCCGTCCAGGGTCTGGATGGCCTCCCCCTCCCGGGCGGTGCGGACGACGATGTGCCCGCCTTCCACACAGGAGAAGTCAAAGGCGTGCATAGGCTGGCCATACTCCAGCATGACGTAGTTGGTGATGTCCACGATGTTGTTGATGGGCCGCACGCCGGAGTTGCGCAGCCGCTCCCGCATCCAGGCGGGGGAGGGCTTGATCTTTACATTTTTCACCATGCGGGCGGTGTACCGGGGACAGAGGTCCCCGTCCTCAATGTCAATATCCACCAGCTCGGCGATGGAGCCGCCGCAGCCCTTGATTTCGGGGGTATGGAGCTTCAGCTCCTTGCCGAAGGTGGCGGCAGCCTCCCGGGCCAGGCCGATGACGGACAGGCAGTCGGGACGGTTGGGGGTGATCTCGAACTCCACCACGTGGTCGTCGTAGCCGATGACGGCGGCCATGTCGTCGCCGGGCTGCACGCCCTGCTCGTGGAGGACCCAGATACCGTCCTCGATGCAGTGGGGGAATTCCTTCTGGTCGGCGTGGAGGTCGGCCAGGGTGCAGATGTGGCCCTTGGCGGTGTCATAGGCCACCCAATCGCCCGCGTGGATGTTCTGGCAGCCGGTTACGGCCTCCGCCTCACCGTCGCCGGTGTTGAGGCGGACGGTATAGGTAAAGCCGTCGCCCTCGATGGCGGCGACCTGGGCGGCAATGACCTTGCCGAACATCTTGTGTCCGGGGGCCGCGTCCGCCGGGATGGAGGGCTTGGCCGGGTCCAGGGGCTTGTAGTCGTTCAGCAGGGCGGCGGCCCGGATGACGGCGTAGGGATAGTCGTGGGCGGCGGTGAGGTTGAGCTCCTTCAGGGAGCAGAGCATCCCATTGGAGGGCACCCCCCGCAGCTTGCCCTTTTCGATCTTGACCCCGCCGGGGAGCAGGGATTTGTGCCGGGCCACGGGGACCAGGTCACCCACGTGGATGTTCCACGCGCCGGTGACGATCTGGACGGGCTCGTCCTGGCCCACATCCAACTGGCAGACCCACATGTGGTCGGAATCGGGATGGCGGTCCATCCGGAGGATGCGGCCCGCCACCACGTTTTTCAGCTCCTGGCTCAGGTCCGCCACGGACTCCACCTTGGAGCCGGAGAGCGTCATAGCCTCGGAAAAGTCGTGGTCGTTTGCATCAATCGCAACAAATTCGTTCAGCCATTTACGGGACAACTGCATGGTTCAACACTCTCCTTTCACTTAAAACTGGCTGAGGAACCGGACATCGTTTTCAAAGATCAGGCGCATGTCGCTGATCTTGAACTGGCCCAGGGCCAGCCGCTCCAGACCGAAGCCGAAGGCGAAGCCGGAGTACACGTCGGGGTCCACGTTGCAGTTGCGCAGCACCTTGGGGTGGACCATGCCGGCGCCCAGCACCTCGATCCAGCCCTCGCCCTTACAGGTGGGGCAGCCCTTGCCGCCGCACTTGTGGCACTGGATGTCCACCTCACAGGAGGGCTCGGTGAAGGGGAAGTGATGGGGACGGAAGCGGGTCTGGGTGTCGGGGCCGTAGATCTGCCGGATGACGGTGTTCAGGGTGCCCTTCAGGTCGGCCATGGTGATGCCCTTGTCCACCACCAGACCCTCGATCTGGTGGAACATAGGGGAGTGGGTGGCGTCCACCTCGTCCTTGCGGTACACCCGGCCGGGGGAGATGATGCGGATGGGCAGCTCGCGGGTCTCCATGGCCCGGATCTGCATGGGGGAGGTCTGGCTCCGCAGCAGGACGGAGGAGTCCTCAGTCAGATAGAAGGTGTCGGTCCAGTCCCGGGAGGGGTGATCCTCCGGGGCGTTGAGCTTGGTGAAGTTATACTCGGCCTGTTCGATCTCGGGGCCGTCCAGAATATCGAAGCCCATGCCGATGAAAATGTCCTTGATCTCGTCCAGAACGGTATACATGGGGTGCTTGTGGCCCACCTCGACGGGTTTGCCGGGGATGGTGACGTCCAGAGTCTCCGCCTCCAGCCGGGCGTGGAGGGCGGCGGCCTCCAGCACCTTCTGCTGCCGGGCCAGGGCCTCGGTGAGGGCCTCGCGCACCTCGTTGGCCAGTTGACCCATGACGGGGCGCTCCTCGGCCGAGAGCCTGCCCATCTGCTTGAGCAGAGCGGTGAGCTCACCCTTTTTGCCCAGATACCGGACTCGCAGGGCCTCCAGGTCGGCCGCCGTCTTGGTCTCACTGAGGGCGGCGAGGGCCTCGCGCCGGATTTGTTCCAGTGTTTCCTTCATATTCGCAGCTCCTTTGCGTAAGATAAGCAACAAAAAATGCCCCCCATCCCCAAAGAGGGACGAAAGGCAAGCCTTCCGCGGTACCACCCGCATTTCCACGCCCCGGTCCCGGGCGCAGACACTTCAACCACCATAACGGATGGAACCCGTCCGCGTCTTTCCCCGCGGCCGCTCCCGGGCGAACCAAGCGCGTTCCTCATGGGGCGGCTTTCAGCCGGTGACCGTCCTTCTCTGCCTGACGAACTGTGCGCTATTTTCCCGTTCTCAGCGTTTCTATCCTGTATTTATACCACATCGGCCGGAAAATTGCAAGATGAAATTGAATGTTCATGGCTTGCGGCGGGACGTGTTCCGCATTATAATGGACGGGTACATTCTGAGAAGAAACGAGTGGATTCGGTGAAACAAAGGCGTGACCGGACGGAGCTGCTGCTCCGGGAGCCCAATTTGTACAAGGCCTTTCTGATTCTGGCTCTGCCGGTGTTCGGGGCCAACTTTATGAAGGCCTTCAACGAGCTGGTGGACACCTATTTCATCGGCCAGATCGCCAACTCCGTGGCCGCCCAGGCGGGCGTTTCGCTGTCCTGGCCCCTGCTGAATATCTTCGCCTCCTTCCAGGCGGGCTTCGGCGTGGCGGGGGTGGCGGTGGTCAGCCAGCTTTTGGGTGCCGGAGAGCGGGAGCGGGCCCGGGACAACGCCGGGGTGCTGCTCCTGGTGTCGGTGGTGCTGGGGGCCGTCCTCAACCTGCTGCTGTATCTGGCTGCGCCGGGGGTCATGGCCCTGATGGGAGCGTCCGGGGATGTGCTGGCGTGCAGCGTGTCCTATCTGCGGGTGCGCTCCTTTGAACTGACGTTTACCTTCATTTTTGCGGCATTCCAGGCCATCCGCCAGGCCCAGGGGGACACGGTGACCCCGGTGGTGCTCTCGGTGAGCGCCGTGATGCTCAACATCGTCCTCACCGCCGTCCATGTGCGCGTCCTGGGGCTGGGGGTGTTCGGCGCAGGCCTGGCCACCGCGGCGGGCAACGCCGTCATCGTGCCCGTCTGCCTGTATCTGCTGTTCGACCGGCGGCAGGCGCTCTTCCTGGACAGACGCCACCTGCGGCTGCAGTGGCCCCTGTTCCGGCGGCTCACCGCCGTGGCCGCCCCGGCGGCGGCCAACCAGGCCCTCAGCTCTCTGGGCTTTCTGGTGCTACAGGCCGTCATCCTCAGCTACGGCGACCACGTCACCGCCGCCTTCAGCATCGGCAACAAGGTGTCCAACCTGCTGCTCATGCCGGTGCTGGCCATGGGCTCGGTGCTGGCGGCCTACGTGGGGCAGAACATCGGCGCGGGCAACGGGGAGCGGGCCCGGCGGGCCTATCTGGTCAGCCGGAATGTGGGGCTGCTCGTCTCCATCGCCGGGAGCCTGCTGCTCTTCCCCCTGCGGGGGGTGCTGGTGACCGCCCTGGCCAACGACTCTGCCACCCAGGCCGCCGCTTGGGAGTATATGTTCTGGGTGCTGCTCACCCAGCCGCTCATGTCTCTGTTCCAAAACTATCTGGGTGTGTTCAACGGCTCCGGGAACACCCGGTTTTCCTTCCTCATGGCCACCGCACGGCTGTGGATCATCCGCCTGCCCCTCATCCTCCTGTTCAAGCTTTTTACCAACGTGGGCAGTACGGGCATCTGGTACGCCATGGTCCTCAGCAACTTTATCATCCTCATCGTGGGCGCCCTGCTGTTCCGCCGGGTGAGCTTCACCCCTATGGACGCGGTGCAGGCCGCCGCGGAGCCCACTTCATAAGGAGGCGCATGGTATGCAATGGATCTCCAGCGCACGGGAGATGCGGGAGCTGGACCGCTCCGCCATCGGGGAGCGGGGAATCCCCTCCACGCGGCTGATGGAGGCCGCCGCCCGGGCGGTGGCGGAAGAGGCGGCCGCTCTGGCAGGTGAGAATCGGAGGGCCGCCGTCTTCTGCGGCAGCGGCAACAACGGTGGCGACGGCGTGGCCGCCGCCCGGTTCCTGCTGGAGCGGGGAATTTCGGTCCGGTGCTTTCTGGTGGGAGGGCGGGACAAGCTCACCGCCGATACCGCGGAGATGGAGCGCCGCCTGGGGGCCGCCGGCGGCGTGCTGGAGGCCTTCGATCCCGCCGACCCGGAGCAGACGGCCTGGGCCATGGGGGCCGGGGTGCTGGTGGACGCCCTCTTCGGCATCGGCCTGACCCGACCGGTGACCGGGGCCTTCCGCACCGCCATCGAGCGGATGAACGCCAGCCCCGCCCCGACCCTGGCGGTGGACCTGCCCAGCGGGGTGGAGACCGACACCGGTGCGGTGCTGGGCGCCGCGGCAGAGGCGGCGGTCACCGTCACCTTCACGGCGGCCAAGCCGGGCCACTATCTGGGAGAGGGAGGCGCCCTCTGCGGTAGGCTGTCCGTGGTCTCCATCGGTATCCCGGAGGACCTGACCGCCGCCGTGCCCAAGCCGGTTTGGGCGATGGGCCCCGGGGACCTGCCCCTGCCCCGCCGGCGGCGGGACAGCCACAAGGGGGACTACGGCAGGGACTATATCCTGGCGGGCAGCCGGGGCTACACCGGCGCGCCGGTACTGGCGGCCCGAGGGGCGCTGCGGTCGGGGGCGGGTCTGGTCACCCTGGCGGTGCCGGAGGACATCTATCCCATCGTGGCCGTCAAGTGTGACGAAGTCATGCCCAAGCCCCTGCCCGCCGACGGGGAAGGGGGCCTCTCCGCCGGGGCTCTGGCCCAGGTGCGCACCGACCTGGCGGGGAAGAGCGCTGCCCTGGTGGGGCCCGGCCTGGGCCGCGGCGCGGGAGCCGCCGCTTTGACGGCGGCGGTGCTGGAGGGGGCGGCGTGCCCCGTGGTGCTGGACGCCGACGGTCTAAACGCCGTTTCCGGGCATATAGATAGGTTGGACGCCCGGGCGGGGACGGGCCGGCTGACCGTGCTCACCCCCCACGACGGGGAGTTTGCCCGCCTGACCGGGGCAATGCCCGGGGCGGACCGGCTGCGGACGGCCCGGGACTTTGCCGGGGCCCACGGCTGTATCCTGGTCCTGAAGGGGCACCGTACCATCACCGCCTTCCCGGACGGGAGGGCCTTCGTCAACACCACCGGCAACCCGGGCATGGCCAAGGGGGGCAGCGGGGACGCGCTGGCGGGGGTGATCCTGTCTCTGCTGGGCCAGGGGCTGGCGCCGGAGCAGGCGGTCCCGGCGGCGGTGCTGTACCATGGCCTGGCCGGGGACCTGGCGGCGGAGGAGCGGGGGGAGTACGGCATGACCCCCATGGATCTGGTGGAGAAGCTGCCCGCGGCCCTCAGACACTTTTAGAAGGGGAGGACGTAGCCCGTGCGCATGAAGAGACTGTGCGCACCAATGATGACCCTCTGCCTGCTGCTGGCCGCCTGCGGCGGCGGGAGCGGGGGCAGGGGAGACGAGGAGCTGGCCCTGGACATCCGAGCGGAGTACCTGGGCATGGCGACCTGCGCCGCCACGGCGGAGATCACCGCCGACTACGGCCAGCGGGTGTATGTGTTTACGCTGGAACTGCAGTATACGAAGGGCGGGGAGACGGTGCTGACCGTCACCGCGCCGGAGGACATCGCGGGAGTGACGGCCCGGCTCAAGGACGGCGCGGCCACCCTGGAATACGACGGGGCCAGCCTGGAGACGGGGGAGCTGGACGGCCAGGGGCTCTCCCCGGTGAGCGCCCTGCCGGCCCTACTGAACGCCGTCCAGACGGGCTTCATCGCCGAGGTGGGCCGGGAGGACCTGGATGAGACGGCCACCCTGCGGATCTGCTGCCGGGACCCGGAGCAGGCCCCGGGCGCCGGCGTGGAGACGGCGGTGTGGTTCGATTTGGATACCCACGGCCTGGTGCAGGGAGAGATCTCGGTGGACGGGGCCCGGGTGATCCTGTGCCGGTTTACCCAGTTTACCATGGAGCCGGCCACACAACAGGAAGGATAGACCGATATGAGTGACGCACAGATGAGAACGTGGGCGGAGATCGACCTGGGCCGCCTGAAGCACAACTACACCGCCCTGCGGGAGCAGCTCGCCCCGGGATGCCGATTCGTGGGTGTGGTGAAAGCCAACGCCTACGGCCACGGGGCGGTCCCCGTGGCCCAAAAGCTGGAGGAGTGGGGGGCGGACTACCTGGCGGTGGCCTGCCTGGAGGAGGCCGCCGAGCTGCGGCAGGCCGGGGTCCGCGCCCCCATCCTGATCCTGGGCGTCACCCTGCCCCGGTACGCCGGGGAGCTGCTGGCGTGGGACGCCGCCCAGGCGGTGGGGGACCTGGAGACCGGCCGGGCCCTGTCCGCCACGGCGGTGGCGGCGGGCCGAACGCTTACCATCCATGTGAAGGCGGACACTGGCATGTCCCGGCTGGGCTTCCTCTGTGACGAGGCCCATCTGGACCATGCCGCCGGGGAGATTGCCGCGCTGTGCGCCCTGCCGGGGCTGCGGGTGGAGGGCATCTTCACTCACTTCTCCGACGCCGACGGCTGCGAGGCATACACCATGCGCCAGTTCACCCGGTTCCTGGACCTGCTGGACAAGCTGTCCGCCCGGGGGGTGACCTTTGAAATCCGTCATTGCGCGGCCAGCGCCGCTATGTTAAACTATCCCTGTACCCATCTGGATATGGTCCGCCCCGGCATCGCCCTGTACGGCCACTATCCGGCCCCGGGCATGGAGTACACCTGCCCGCTCCTGCCGGTGATGACACTCAAGACCCGGGTGGCGGCGGTGCGGGACCTGCCCGCCGGGACCTGCGTCAGCTACGGCCGGACCGCCACCTTGGCGCGGGACAGCCGCCTGGCGGTGCTGCCGGTGGGCTACGGCGACGGCTATTTCCGCCTGTTTTCCAACGGCCAGCCGGTGGCCATCCGGGGGAAAAAGGCCCCGGTGGTGGGCCGGGTATGCATGGACCTGACCATGGTGGACGTTACCGACATCCCCGGCGTTATCCCCGGGGACGAGGCGGTGCTCTACGGTGACGCCGCCCCCGTGGAGGACGGAGCCGACCGGGCCGGAACCATCCAGTACGAGCTGCTCTGCGACGTGTCGCCCCGGGTACCCCGGGTCTATCTGGACTGAGGTGGCGGCCTCCGCGCTCCGCGCATAGAATGGCACGGGGGAGTCCCGCAGGAGCGGCGGCGGGGGCGAAAACTCTTCCTGATATTTGAAGGGATGTGTATAAATCCCGCCGCCCCGTGGGAGAATCATAGTGACCGCGTTACATAGGGCTTGCCCTCCCTGTGACGTTGGTGACTATCTTCCAGCGGAGTGTGAGCATGAGTGGACAACAGCGTGAAGCGCGGAGATATCTTTTATGCCGATCTGAGCCCGGTGGTGGGCAGCGAGCAGGGCGGGGTACGCCCGGTGCTCATCGTACAGAATGACACCGGGAACCGGCACAGTCCCACCGTCATCGCGGCAGCCATCACCTCACAGACCGGCAAGGCGAAGCTCCCCACCCACATCGAGCTGTCCGCCCGGAGCTATGGTCTGCCCAAGGACTCGGTGGTCCTGCTGGAGCAGATCCGGACCCTGGATAAGAAGCGGCTGCGCGAAAAAATGGGCAAGCTGGACGACAAGCTGATGCACCAGGTGGACTCGGCCATCGCGGTGAGCTTTGGGCTCCATCCGGAGCAGTTGATCTGAAGCGTGGGGGCCGCCCGAACGGCGGCCCTCCCCCTTTTTGACCTAGGAGGTTTTACGGATGAGAAAAAGCAGGACCAGACGTATTTTGGCGGCTGTGCTGGCGGTGGGAGCGGCGGCGGTGTTTCTGGGGGCGTCCCAGGGGACCCAGACCGACCCGCTGGTGACCATGAGCTACATAAACGAAGTGATGGCGCCCCAGATTCTCTCCGACGTAGATGCCAGACTGGACCAGCGGGAGCAGGCGCTGGTGGACCGGCTGGACGCCTCCATCGCCCGGTACGAGCGGGACATGGAGCAGAAGCTGTCCGGCTCGGCTGGGACGGGCACGGCGGGGACCTCCTCCGCCTTTACGGTGGTGAATGTGGCGGCGGGTCGGCAGCTCACCGGCGCCACCGGCTTCGAGTTCCTGCTGCGCTCCGGCTCGGCCACTGCGGTGGCGGCCTCGGCCCCGGGGCTCATCGATACCACCGGCGGCGGCACCCTGGCCTCCGGCGGGGCGGTGGAGCCCAACCACCTCTATCTCACCACGGCCGAAGGCAGGGGCCTGAAGGCCGTCACCGACCTCACCGTGCTGGTCCGGGGGAGCTATACCCTAACCTGAATGGAATGGAGCGGAAAAACACCCGGGACATCTGTCCCGGGTGTTTTGGCGTGTGGACCGTTCAGATTACGTAGTCGTTTCCCGGCTGGGTGGAGGCCGCCAGGTCGGCCAGCGTGATGCCGTCGAAGAAGTCCTGGATCAGGCCGTCCAGCTTCCGCCACATGGGCAGGGTGCGGCACTGGGCCATGCGGGGGCATTCGATGGGCTCCTGCTCCAGGCAGGCCACCGGTGCCAGACTGCCCTCCGTCAGACGCAGGATGCTGCCCACCGTATACTGCTCCGGTACTCTGGTCAGGCGGTATCCGCCCCCCTTGCCCCGCAGGCCGGTCAGGAACTTGTGCTTGACCAGGACCTTGAGGATGCTCTCCAGGTATTTTTCCGAGATATCCTGCCGCTCCGCGATCTCCTTCAGAGGGAGATAGCCCTCGGCCTGGTGCTCCGCCATGTCCACCATAACGCGCAGGGCATAGCGCCCCTTGGTCGAGATCATCATGTGGATCGCCCTCCCTTTCTTATATAAACCCATTATATAGCCGGGTAAATAGGAAATCAACGGGGCTGCTGCAAAAATTTTCGCTCCCCGGAACATACAGCAGGAGCCCCATGCGGGGCTCCTGTCACAGCGAGGATTATCCGGTTGTAAGCCACATTGGCAGGCGGGAAGGTCGCATACAGGCCATCAGGCAGAAAAAGACGCCCGCAGCCAGCAGGATGTCGCCCAGGCTGGCCAGACCGCCGAACAGCGGCAGGGGGCAGTAGAGGATGTCACCCAAAAACAACAGCCGGGTGGACGCGTCGGCGGCGCGGTACATGGGAATCTCCCCGGCCAGCAGGGCGGCCGCCCCCTGCTCGGAGAGCAGCGCCGCGGCCCGGGAGGCCACGGGCATCCTCCAGCCGTTGGCGGCGATGACCGCCAGATTGCATGCTCCGCCGGCCCCCACCAGGAGGCAGGTTTTTTTCAGATGCCGGTTTTGCCACAAAAAGAGGAAGATGAGCCCATAGGAGAGCAGCAGCGGCAGCCAGGCCCAGGCTTCAAAGGGCAGGGAGATACGGCCCGCCAGAGCGTTCATGGCCTGCTGGCAGGCGAAGGCTAGAACGGGCAGGGGGAGCAGCCGGAGGTCCGCCTCCTCGAAGCGGGAGAGCCGGCCGCCGGTGCACCAGCCCAGAAGCAGGGCGAGGATCACGGAGAGCATCAGCATCGGCGCGCCTCCTCAGACCTGGACGGCCGCGCCGGCTTCGGCCGCCGCTTCGCCGTCGGGAGCCAGTTCGCCGGCCTCGGCCATCTTGGCCACCACCTGGGCCACCTCGGGGTGAAACTGCTTGCCGGCCTCCGCCCGCAGAATGCGGGCGGCCTCCACAGGGGTGCGGCCTTTCCGGTAGGGGCGGTCGCTGGTGATGGCGTCGTAGGCGTCCGCCGCACCCAGAATGTAGGTCTCCAGCGGCAGATCGTCGCCGGAGGTGCCGTCGGGATAGCCCCGGCCGTCAAAAAACTCATGGTGGTGGAGCACCAGAGGGATGATGTCCTCATAGGTGTCCATGTTCTGGAGAATGGATACGCCGGTGGCGGGATGGCGCTGGATGACGGCCCGTTCCTCCGGGGTGAGCATGCCGGGCTTGCCCAGGATCGAGTCGGGTACGCCGATCTTGCCGATGTCGTGGAAGATGGCGGCGGTCTCCAGCCGGCGGACCCGGGCGCCGGACAGCCCCATTTTCTGGGCGATCCGGACGGAGTACAGGGATACCCGGGAGGAGTGGCCCTCGGTATAGGTATCCTTGGCCTCCAGCGCGGTGGCAAAGGCCCGGATGATGTTGTATTGCTGCTTCTGGGCGGAGAGATAGAGCCGGAAGGAGAACCGGGTCATCAGCAGCGGCAGGACAAAGAGGATGGCGGGCCAGAAGGTGGGCATAGACAGCAGCATGGCCAGAAAATAGCCCAGCGTGGCGCTGCACAGCAGACTGGGGACCATGCCGATGGCCATCTGACCGAAGGTGACGAAGAAGGCCGCCCGGTACTCCAGGTAGTAGAGAAAGGCCACGAACACAGCGTTGAGGCCCACGGCGCAGACGATATAGAGGATGCCGGGGGCCAGTACGGAGGGGAAGGTGATGGTGCCGGGCACGCCGCCCACGGCATGATAGACCACGCCCGCCGCCGCCATGGACAGATTCAGGTTGGCGGTGTTGAACAGGAGCTTGCTGGGGGCGGTGTTAAAAATATGATAAAAGCCCTTACCATCCTCGGTGGGTATGACCTCCAGAGGGGTGGTAAGGAAGATGATGGCCACAGCGGCCTCCGGCCCCAGCAGGAGGACCACGGCCAGAATGCTGATAAAGGACATATCAATGGTGCAGTCGTCCCGGACATAGAGGGGCAGACATCGGCAGAGGATGCACAGCACCGTCAGCACCACCAGCACCCCCAGCTCATGGGGGCTCCAGTTCTGCCTCTGACGGAAAAGCCAGGACCAGACCACATAGATACCGACGCCGATTCCGACGATGGAGAGCAGCGCCATATATCTTTTTGTAACCGGCTGCATAAAAACCTCCAATGATCGTGGGGACCGTGGGATCGACCGCGGTACGCGAGACAGAACGCGGGAGCTATGGAAGGGCGAAGGGGAAAGCGGGCAGCCGGCCGTCGCCGGCTGCCCGCACCTCAGAGCTTGGGCTTCAACGCTTTCAACGGATCTTGAAGAATGCGCCGCAGGTAGCCAGCATAGAAGCCAGCGCGGTGAGGGCCATCATGATCTTCGCCTTTTTCATCGAATACAGCCTCCTCGTGACAGTACTCTGCCATCCGCTAAGACAGGCTATATCCGCTTCGCTCAGTTGATGCGGGAGGTCAGGGAGTCTGGACCTCCTCGTGCTCCTCCGGAGAAGGAAGGGCGGACAGCCGCCGGTTGACGGCGTCCAAGGTGGCCAGCGCCACCGAGAAATTGGGGTCCTCCCCCTCGTAGCAGGCACCCAGCAGGGGCTCGGCCTTGCCGCCGCTTTTGAGGAGAAGCCCCACAAGCACGGCCTGGTGTTCCCCCATGGCCGTGCGCCGGACCTCGTCCAGAGAGAAGACGAAGCCGGGGGCCAGCAGTTGGTTCAGAGCCGACACGGTGGCCTGGGCGATGGCGCGCCACCGTCCGCCCACCGAAAGGTCGCAGCCGGCCCGACCCACATAGCGCTTCCCGTCCGCCAGCAGATGGACCGAGGCGCTGGCCCCCTCCCGGCTGGTGGAGAGCTCCAACTGCTCGCAGCGCAGGCGCCGGGAGGGACGGTGTACCGCCGAGCCCGGAATCTGGGCCACGCTGACGATCCGATGGTCCAGCTCCACTTGAAACTTGGCCAGCATAGCCGACTGCACGTCCCGGACAATCTGCTTGGGGCTGCGGGACTGGTCGGAGAGAATATGGACCTCGCGAACGGTCCCGTTCTCCAGAGTGAATTCGGCCCCCAGCACGCCGGGCAGACGGGTGACGAGGGCCTTCCAGGATTCCGTGGCAGTATTGCTGTGCGGTTCGCTCATGGGCTGGACTCCTTTCCCGCAGGAGATAGAATGGGAGGACCCACCGCGGCAGCGATGGGAGGAAAAATCAGGAGCTTTTTTCAATAGACTCTATTATACAGAATCCGACGGGGCAAAGCAAGGGAAAAGCAAATTAAGTTTCCATAATGAAGGAATTCCCAATGCAAATTTTGGGATTCCCCGCGCATTGGGGCCGGGGTGTGGCATAGAATAGCAGTGAAAGTGCCGGAGCGGGGAGAGGAGGGCGATGAATTGGAACAGCGGATCGCGCTGGCGGGGGGGCTTGGCAGCCTGACCCTGCGGGAGGAGGGGCCGCGGCTGTGGGCCCGGGCCGAGCTGCCGGACGATGGCCGGGGGCTCTACAAGGTCTGGCTGAGCGGGCGGAACGGACGGGCTTTGCTGGGTACGCTGGTGCCGGAGCCCGGCGGCCGGCTGGCAGCGGAGCGGACCTTTACAGCCGACGCCCTGCGCCGGCAGGGGACATGGCCGGTGACCGGCGGGACGGCGGAGCTCACCTTCTCCTTCCATAACGACGGGCCGCCCGCCGGCTGGAACTGGGAGCGGCCGAACGGAGAGGCCTTTCGGGACCGATGCATCCGTTCGGCGGCGGCGGGGCTGGACCGGGTTCTGGTCCGCCGGGAGGGGGAGCGGTGGACCATGGCGTGCCCCTTTGCCTTCGACCGGGAATTTCCCCTGCTGCCCCTGTTCTGCTTCTCCCGGCTCAAGCAGTGGGACGAGGGCCTGTTCTGCCTATTTTCCTTTGACGCCGATGGGGCTCCCCTCATGCCGGGGAAGTGAATAAATGCCAGCCGCCGTGGGATACTAGGACCGCAATCTCAAAAAGGAGTGTGATCCAAGATGGTCAATCTCACCGGCAAGGAGCTGTCCGCTCTGGAGGATCAGTTGGGCTTTGAAAAGGTCCTGTACTGTAAATACCAGGCGGCGGAGCAGGAGTGCACCGATCAGGAACTGAAATCCTGCTTCCAGCAGTATGCCCAGCAGCACAAGCAGAACTACGACTGCCTGCTGACCTATCTGAACTAAGGAGGAAACGCCCACATGAACGATCAGGAGCACGTCACAGACCTTATCTTCACGGAGAAGAAGATGTCCGCCAACTACGACACCTATGCTTCCGAATGCGTGAATACCAAGCTGCGGGACGATTTTCTGCGCATGCTCAATCAGGGCCACGTGACCCAGAGCGAGCTGTTCCAGAAGGCCCAGGCCAAGGGCTGGTATCAGGTGGAGCCCGCCCCCGCCAGCAAGGTCCAGCAGGCCCAGACCAAGTTCCAGAACCAGAAGCCCCAGTAAAAAAGCCACAAGAGGGCCGCGCAGTGCGCGGCCCTCTTGTCATAGAGCGGGGAACTGTGATAAACTGAGGAAAAACCGAGAGGGAGGGAACGAACCGGATGAAAAACCAAAAAGCCCGGATCGGCGTCTTGATCCTGCTGGCGGCGGCCGCGCTGCTGGCGGCGGTCTACTACTTTGCCCGGCCCCAGCCGATGGCCGGAGCCAAGACCGTCACTGTGGAGGTAATCCACGGGGACGGCAGCATCAGGACGGCGGAGCTCCACACCGACGAGACGTACCTGGGCCCCGCCCTGCTGTCCAGTGAGGAGCTGGGCGTGGAGGGAGAAAACGGGCCCTACGGCCTGTATATCCAGACGGTGGACGGGGAGACCGCCTCCGACGCCGACCGGACCTACTGGAGCCTGTCCAAGGACGGGGAGATCACCCTCAACGGGGCCGACCTGACCCCCATCGCCGACGGGGAGCGCTATGAGCTGACGCTGACCAAGGGGAGCTGGTGATGGAACGGGGGCGTCTGGGGGCCAGGGGCATTGTGGTGCTGGGGCTGCTGGGGGCCCTGCTGGTGGTCTTGCAGGTTGCCATGGCCCTGCTGCCCAACATCGAACCGGTGTCGCTGCTGGTGATGGTCTACACCGCGGTGCTGGGGCGGCGGGCCGCCTATCCCATCGCGGTGTTCGTGGTGCTGGAGGCCCTCATCTGGGGCGTCAGCACCTGGGTCCTGAGCTACCTGTACGTCTGGGCCGTGCTGGCCGTACTGGCCTGGCTGCTGCGGGGTATGGAATCCCGGGTGGGCTGGGCCGTCCTTTCCGGCGCCTTCGGCCTGGCCTTCGGAGCCCTGTGCGCTCTGGTGTACCTGCCCGTGGGGGGATGGCGGATGTTCGCCGCCACCTGGGTGGCGGGCATCCCCTTCGACCTGCTCCACGGGGCGGGGAACTTCGCCATCGCCCTGGTGCTGTTCCAGCCCTGCCGGAGGGTGCTGGCCACCCTTTGTGCCAAAGTGTTTCCCCCGTGAAAAATGGTCCGCGGCGCGCCGGAGGATACCCGGCGCGCCGCGGATGCTTTCATTTGCAGCAGCCGTCATAGCGGCTTTCGACAAAGGGCCAGTTGATGAGGCTGAACCAGGCGTCCACGTAATCCGCCCGGCGGTTTTGGTAGCCCAGATAGTAGGCGTGCTCCCACACGTCCACGCACAGAAGGGGGTACTGCCCCTTGGACAGGGGACAGTCCTGGTTGGCGGTCTGGACCACCGACACGCAGCGGGAGGAGTCGCAGACCAGCCAGGCGTAGCCCGAGCCGAACTGCCCCACGGCGGCGGCCTTCATCCGGGTTTTCCAGTCCTCGTAGGAGCCGAAGGCGGTGTCCATGGCCCGGGCCAGCGCGCCGGAGGGGCGGGAGCCGCTCCGGGGGGCCATGCAGTCGAAATACAGGTAGTGGTTGTATACCCCGCCGCCGTTGTTGCGCACGGGGATGCGCTTGTCCGCGGGCAGGGCGTCCAGGTTCTGGAGCAGCTCCTCCAGGGTCATGCGCTGGCACGGAGCGCAGTCGGCCAGGGCCTTGTTTAGATTGTCCACATAGGTCTGCAGATGCTTGTCGTGGTGGAAGTGGAGGGTGGTGTCGCTGATTTCGGGGCACAGGGCCTCATAGCTGTAGGGCAGGGGACGAAGGGTGAAGGGATACGGCATAGAGAGGGCTCCTTTCGAATGATTGTGTTTTGGCGTGGTTTGCGGTATACTGATATTCATATGATTTCTATTTTGCAGGAGAAAATACCATGACAGATTATTTTCATCTGGATGCTGCGCCCGACCATATCCGGGCCATCAGCAATCTGGGTCTGGCCCACCTGGGAGACGCGGTCTTTGAGGTGATGGTCCGCTCCTGGCTGTGCCTGCGCGGCAAGGCCACCTCCAAAGGCCTGCACCGGGCCACCGTCCACTTTGTGGCCGCTCCCGCCCAGGCCGCCATGGCGGAGAAGATCCTGCCGCTCCTGTCGGAGGAGGAGGGGGACGTCTTCCGCCGGGGGCGCAACGCCAGCCCCCACTCCATCCCCAAGGCGGCCAGCCGGGAGGAGTACCAGACCGCCACCGCCCTGGAGGCTTTGTTCGGCTGGCTGTACCTCCAGGGAAGGACGGAGCGGCTTAACGCGCTATTTTCGACCATGATGGGGGACTGAACATGCCTTTGGACGCGATCTGCCTGACGGCAGTGGTGGAAGAACTGAAAAAGACCCTGGTGGGGGGCAAGGTGGACAAAATCTACCAGCCCACCCGGGATGAGGTGATCCTCAACATCCGGGCGGGGGAGAACGTAAAGCTGCTCCTCGCCGGCAGCCCCACGGCCCCCCGGCTCCACCTGACCCGGCTGCCCCGGGAGAACCCGGCCCAGCCCCCCATGTTCTGTATGCTCCTGCGCAAGCATCTCACCGGCGGGCGCATTCTGGCCATCGAGCAGCCGGAGCTGGAGCGCATCGTCCTGCTCCGGCTGGAGGTCATCGACGAGCTGGGGGACCGGGTGCCCCGCACCCTAGTGCTGGAGGCCATGAGCCGCCGGGCCAACCTCATCCTATTGGACGCCGAGGGGCGCATCGTGGACTGCATGCGCCGGGTGGACGCCGACATGTCCGCCCAGCGGCAGGTGCTGCCCGGCCTGTTCTACCGGTTGCCGGAGCCCCGGCCCGGCCTGTCCCCCCTCATCGAGCGGGAGCTGGCCTTCCGGGGCGGGGTGGAGAGCGTGAAGGACCTGCCCCTGGAGAAGAAGCTGGAGCAGCTCTCACGGGCTGTGGGGGGAGCTTATGTTCCCACTCTGCTGGTGCGGGACGGCAAGGCCGCCGACTTCACCTTTCTGCCCATTTTACAGTACGGTCCGGGGACGGAGTCGAGGCCCTATCCCAGCTTTTCCGAGCTGCTGGAGGACTTTTACGCCACCCGGGAGACCGCCCAGCGCACCGGGCAGAAGGGGCAGGAGCTTTTGAAGGCGGTGGGCCGGATACGGGATCGCACCGCCCGCCGGGTGGGCCAGCAGGAGCTGGAGCTGGCGGCCACGAAGGACCGGGAGCGCAAGCGGGAGCTGGGGGACATCCTTACCTCCAACCTGTACGCGCTGGAGAAGGGAATGCGCACGGCCCGGCTGACGGACTACTACGACCCCGAGGGGCGGGAGGTGGACATCCCGCTGGACCCGCTTCTCACGCCCCAGCAGAACGCCGCCAAGTATTACAAGGAATACAACAAGGCCAAGACCGCCGAGCGGGTGCTCACGGAGCAGATCGAGAAGGGCCGGCGGGAGCTGGACTATCTGGACAGCGTACGGGAGGCTGTCAAGCTGGCCGAGGGGGAGCGGGACCTGCTGGAGATCCGGCAGGAGCTCACCGGCACCGGCTATCTCCGCAAGGGGAGCAAGGCCGGCCAGCGGAACCTGAAGGTGCAGACCCGGCCCATGGAGTTTCGGTCCTCGGCGGGGCTGCGGATTTCGGTGGGCAAGAACAACACCCAGAACGACGCCCTCACCACCAGGCAGGCGGGCAAGGGAGAGCTGTGGTTCCACACCCAGAAGATCCACGGCTCCCACGTCATCCTGTGGACGGACGGGCAGGAGCCTGACCTTCAGAGCGTCACCGAGGCCGCCCAACTGGCTGCCTGGTTTTCCCAGGGCCGGGAGGGCAAAAAGGTGCCGGTGGACTACACCCCGGTGAAATATGTGAAAAAGCCCGCCGGGGCCCGGCCGGGGATGGTGGTCTACACCACGTACCAGACGGCCTATGTGGACCCGGACGGGGAACTGGCCAGGAAGCTGCGGGTCAAATAAGAGGAGGAACGACTATGAAGTGGATCTGCTGGAGCTGCGGACGGGAAAATCCCTTTCGCCCTCTCAAGGCGGTGCAGGACAAGTGCCCCAAGTGCGGGGACGAACTCAGGACCGGCCGGGCGCCCCTGGCCACCACCACCAACATCGCCGGCTTTCTGCTGATGATCGGCGGCGTATTCTGGGGCATGGACCATCTGGTCCCCGCGCCTCTGAGCCTGCCCGTGTTTACCGTGCTGGCCGTCCTGTTCGCGGTGGCCGTAGGGGCCGGTATGGTGGCGGCGGGGCTGCATCTCTATAACCGGGCGGCCGAGGCCCGCCGGGAGGAGGCGAACCGATAGCATGGCGACCTATCACATCCTGGTGGTGGAGGACGATCCGGACATCAACCGCCTGCTGTGCCGCATTCTTACCGACGGGGGCTACGACGTGCGGCCCGCCTTCTCCGGCAGCGAGGCCGTGCTGTGGGCCGAGCAGTACGAGTACGACCTGGTGCTGCTGGATCTGATGCTCCCCGGTCTGACCGGCGAGGAGTTCATCGCCCAGATGCGGCGGAAAAAGACCATGCCCATCCTGGTCCTCTCCGCCAAGGCGGGATTGGAGGACCGGGTCAACGTCCTGCGGCTGGGGGCCGACGACTTCATCTCCAAGCCCTTCGACAACGCCGAGGTGCTGGCCCGTGTGGAGGCCCAGCTCCGCCGTTACCGGCAGTTCTCCGCCCCGGCGGAGGCGGGGGAGGTGCTCCGGCTGGGGGACCTGGTTCTGGACCGGGAGGCCGTCCGGGTGACGGCCGGGGGGAAGGACGTGGCCCTCACCGCCCGGGAGTTCGAGATCCTGGCGCTGCTGCTGTCCCACCCCAAAAAGGTCTACACCCGGGAGCAGCTCTATGAGAACGTCTGGGGCGGGGAGTACATGGGGGACGACAACACCGTCAACGTCCATATCTCCAACCTGCGCTCCAAGCTGGGAAAGGTCAGCGACCGGGAGTATATCAAAACGGTGTGGGGCATCGGGTTCAAAATGAACGAACTTTAAGGATTCTTCACCTTTGCTTTACGGGGATTTGTTGCTTCTTCGATAGAATGGCATCACAATCCAACAGAAAGGCTGATGCCACATGGCAGAATATGTACTGGTCACCCGGGCCCTGACCAAGCGGTACGGCGCCGCCGCGGCGGTGGACGGGGTAGACCTGGCCGTCGAGAAGGGCCAGATCTACGGCCTGGTGGGCCGCAACGGGGCGGGCAAAACCACCATTATTCGGATGCTCACCGCCCAGACCGTACCCACCACTGGGGAGATCGAGCTCTTCGGACAGACCACGGAGAAGGGGCTGGCCGCCGCCCGGGCCCGCACTGGGGCTATGGTGGAGACCCCCAGCTTTTACCCCTATCTGACCGCCCGGGAGAATCTGGAATACTACCGCCGCCAGCGGGGCATCCCCGGGGCGCAGTGCGTGGACCGGGCCCTGGAGCAGGTGGGGCTCCACGACGCGGGAAAAAAGAAGTTCAAGCAGTTTTCCCTGGGCATGAAGCAGCGGCTGGGGCTGGCCCTGGCCCTGATGAACCACCCGGACCTGCTGCTGCTGGACGAGCCCATCAACGGCCTGGACCCCGAGGGGATCGTGGAGTTTCGCAACATCCTGCTGGAGCTCAACCGCCAGCGGGAGACCACCATTCTCATCTCCAGCCACATCCTCTCTGAACTGAGCAACATCGCCACCCATTACGGCTTTCTGGACGGGGGCCGGATGCTGGAGCAGGTCTCCGCCGCCCGTCTGCGGGAAAAGTGCCGGGCGTGTCTCCAGCTCACCGTGGACGACGCCGCCCGGGCCGCCCTGGTGCTGGAGCAGGAGCTGGGCATCCGGGACTACGAGGTGCTGCCGGGGAACCTCCTGCGGCTCTATGACCGGCTGGACCGGCCCCAGACCGTCACCGCTGCCCTGATGGGGGCGGGGGTGGCCCTCATCGGGGCAGAGAATAAGAACGCCAACCTGGAGGACTACTTCCTGGGCCTGATCGGAGGTGTCCGCCATGGCTGACTACCTGAGTGCCGAGCTCTATAAGGTGGTACACCGGAAATACACCTGGATCGCCCTGGGACTGTTTCTGGGCTGTGTGGTGCTGCTGACCGCCCTGTGGTGGGCGACGAACTCCCACGGCGGCTTCGTCCCCCTGTCCGGGGCCCTGTATACCCTGGTGATGCTTCTGTCCGTGGGGCTTTACGCCCCCCTCATCACCACCGATCTGGTCTTTTCCGAGCAGTACAAGATCGGCACGCTGAAAAACGAGATCTCCTATGGCATCCCCAGAAGCCGCATCTATCTGGGCAAGCTGGTGCTGGAGATTGCCGTGGCGGTGCTGGCCTGCGCGCTGGCGGTGGGACTGTACCTGGCCCTGTGCGTGCCCACCCTGCCGCTGGAGGCGGACCCGGACGGCATGCTTATGGCGGAGACGGGCCGGATGTGGGAGCTGGTGGGCCGGTGCCTGCTGTCCGCCTTTCCCCTGTGGCTGGGAGCCCAGGGGGTGGCTCACCTGTGCTTTTTCCTGTTCCGCGGCGGCGTGGCGGCTCCCTTCGCCGCCGTCGGCGTGGTGGCCGGAATCCCGGGGCTGCTCAAGCTGCTGGGGCTGCTGCTGAACCCCCTGTTCCTGACGGCGCTCCGCCGCTTCACCCTGGTGGCCCCCATGGACAACTGGGACTACCCCATCTGGGAGTGCTGGCTCATCGGCCTGGGGTGGCTCGCCGCCAGCACTCTGCTGGGCCTGCTGCTGTTCCAACGCAGGGAGATCAACTGATGCCGAACCGGGGAGGCGGAGAAGATGCTCAACTACATCAGCGCGGAGCTCTATAAGGTCCGCCGCCGCAAGAGTACCTGGGCGCTGCTGGCTCTGCTCCTGGGGCTGGAGAGCCTCTACATCCTCCTGTTCGCCCACGGTGAGTGCTACGAGCTGCTGAACGCCTTCGTCACGACCCTGACTCTGGGCCTGCCTATGGCCATGCTGCTCTCCGCCCTGGTTTGCTCGGACATGGGCCGCAGCGGCACGCTGAAAAACGAGCTCTCCGCCGGCCTGCCCAGGAGCCGCATCTACCTGGGCAAGCTGCTCTCCGCCCTGATAGTGGCTCTGATCGCTCTGGCGCTGGTGGTGGGCCTGTGTCTGGCGGCAGGCGGGCTCCTGTTCCGCCATTCCGACCCGGCGCAGGACCGGGCGGCGCTGGCCGTCGTCGGCTACTGCCTGGCGGCGGCTTTGCCGCTGTGGGTGGGGGGGCTGGGCCTGGCCCAGATGCTGTTCTTCCTGGTGCCCAGTTCCGGCGCGGCGGAGAGCCTGTATTTCGTTTGGTTCGTCTTTCTGGACTGGATGGCCTCCCTCATCACCTGGAACGCCCAGGGGCCCCTGGCCCAGGCGGCCGCGGCCCTGCAGTCCCTGCTGCTGAGCTGGACCTTTGGTCAGCTTGAGGGCGTTTTGACCCGGGAGCTGCTGGCCCATAGCTGGCTGGTCGGCCTGGGGTGGCTGGCGGTCACCTCGTCGGTGGGCGTTTGGGTGTTCCGGCGGCGGGAACTGCGCTGAGAGAAAGGGGAGAGGACTTTGGTGATTGCGGCGGTGATTCTGGCGGCGCTGTGCGCCGTGCTGGGCCTGCGGCTCTACGCGCTGGAAAAGGATATCCGCTCCTGCGCCCGGCAGCTCCGGGAGGATGAGGGTGCCCGGGTGCGCATGGCCGCGCCCAACCGGGCGGCGGAGGACCTGCTCTCCGCCGTCAACCGCCTGCTGGAGCTGCGGGAGGCCGACGAGGCCGAGCACCGGCGGCAGGAGCACGCCATCCGGCAGCAGATCTCCAACATCTCCCACGACCTGCGCACGCCGCTGACCTCCATTCTGGGCTATCTCCAGCTCCTGGAGGGGGACAGCCTGACGGTGGAGGAGCGGCGGGAGTATCTGGGCATCGTCCGGGGCCGGGCTAAGGCCCTCCAGAGCCTCATCACCAGCTTTTACGACCTGTCCCGGCTGGAGGGGGGCGAATACCCCCTCTCCCGGGAGAAGGTGGACCTGTACCATGTGCTCAGTGAGCTGGTGGCCGAATTTTACAACGACTTCGAGCAGTCCGGCTTCGATATGACGGTGGAGCTGGCCCCGGGGCTGCCCGCCGTCACCGCCGATCCGGCGGGCGTGCTGCGGGTATTCACCAATCTGATCCGCAACGCCCTGGAGCACGGGCAGAAGCGGATGTCCATCCTCCTGTACCGGCAGGAGGAGACGGTGGTCTCCGCCTTTTCCAATGACGCGGCCGGGCTGACCCGGGAGGATGTGGAGCACGTCTTCGACCGCTTCTTTACCGCCGACAAGATGCGCACCGGCCAGTCCACCGGGCTGGGTCTGGCCATCGTCAAGGCTCTGGTCGGGCAGATGGGCCATCGGGTCACCGCGGCGCTGGACGGAGAGATGTTCACCGTGCAGGTGCGGTGGCGGATTTGAAAAACACCCCTGCGGCGCATCGGGTGGTGTCCGTAAAACAGTAAATCCTCCGTATGGTTACGACCATACGGAGGATTTACATGTCTGATCTTCAGGCTTGCTGACAGTCATAAAACGGGGGATAGCCGCCTTAGCGGTGCAAGGTGTGCGGTCACCTTGACGGCAGGAAGAGGCGAAATATTCTTGGTCATGCATGTTCTTTCTGCTGAGGTCGAATAAAGCGGCCGGGACGCACGATACTCCCGATAAGAGAGTATAGAAGTGCGCCTTTTAGTTCCTAAAGGGAATTCTTTGCTTAGTACTTTTTCATCAGCTTATTGAAAATGGCAATGTCTGCGATAACTTGAAACAGCAAATAGCTGCTGAGATAGAGCACGATCATACGAGCATGGCCTATGACCTCCAATGCCCCGAGGATACCGAAAACCAAAATAGAGAAACAAATGACCAGCAGCCCCAAGCTGTAAGTATATCTCCCGGCTCTATCTCTGATTATTGTTTTCAACTCGTCATGCTGTTCAATTCGTTCATTCTCCAAACGCTCCTCGTATCGTCCTTTATTCTTTGGGGAACTCCAATAGAAATATTTGCATATCATCATGATTCCGGGGAAGATACCTGCACCAGCAAATCCCCATAAAATGCTCTCTAACTTTGTTTCAAGCAATAGCGCAACGATCAAACAAGCTGCGCCGAAAAGCACATACAGTATCCCGGTTATGAAATTACCTTTTTTCATTTTCTGCACCTCTTTCATAGATGAAGATTTCTTCTATTCGTTTGCCGAAAAAATCTGAAATTGCAAAAGCTAACTCCAATGATGGATTATACTTCCCTGTTTCGATTGAACTAATGGTTTGTCTTGAGACACGGAGTATTTTTGCAAAATCATCTTGATTCAAACCTTGCTCCTTTCGTAACTGTTCAACTCTATTCTTCAAAAGACCATCTCCTTCGTGTAAAGCTTCCTTTACATCTCGTATGATAGCACAGCACGTGTCTATTGTCAAGTTTCCTTTACATTATTTCGCCAGTTCATCACAGAAAAGTGACAAATTATTTATATTCATATAAAGAGGAACGCCCAGAGCATTAGTCCGGGCGTTCCTCTCGGTATGCAGATAACTGCTTCTTTTACCTCATATTCCATTACTGTTTTATGACTGTCTGCCTATGCGCCGCAGGGGTGTTTTCGTTTACCAGCGGAACAGCCCGCCGGTCTCACGGGCGTCCAGGACCTCCAGCGCGCCGCAGAGCATCTCCGCGGCTTCGGCGCGGGTCAGGCCGCGGTTCAGGGAAAGGGAGCCAGTGGCGTCGGCGCGGATCACGCCTACCGTTTCCAGGTTGACCGCCGCCTGGTAGGCCCAGGCGGGGGTGGCGTCGGCGTCGGTAAAGAAGGTGGGGGTGGTCACGTCGGTGACCTGGAGCAGGCGGTTGAGCAGTACGGTGGCCTCCGCCTTGGTGATGGTGGCGTCGGGATGGAAGACCACGCCCTGGTCGCTGACGCTGCCCTGCACCACGCCGGACTTCAGGGCGGAGGAGACGTAGGGCTTGGCCCAGGTGGCGATGGAGGCGTCGTCGGCAAAGCCCGTGCGGGTGATGTCCTCCAAAGCCTCCAGGCCCACGGTGTGCATGGCCAGGGCAGTGAATTCATCCCGGCTGACGGGCAGGTCGGGCTGGAAGAAGTACTGCCCGCCCATGCACTCGCCGATGAGGATGCCCTCTTCGGCCAACCGGATGGCCGCCCGGTGGGCGGCGTGGCCGTCCAGGTCGGCGTAGGTCACCTTGGTGTTGGCTTTTTCAATTTTCACCTTGACGGTGGCGGGGGCGGAGGTGTTGCCCACGGCGTCCACGGCCACGTAGGTGAAGGTGTCCTTGCCGGTTTTGTTCTCATAGGGGGTGTAGACGAATGTGGCGGAGCCGTCCTCGGGCAGAGTGACGGAGCCCCGGGCGGGCTTGTCCGCCAGACGGAAGGTGAGGATGTCACCCTCCGGGTCCACGGCGGCGAACTGGGCGGTGACGGCCACGTTTTTATAAGTGGTCAGCTCCAGATTTTCCGCGATGGGGGAGCCGTTCTCTGCAGTGAGCAGATAGAGGTTCACCGTCGTGTCCGCCCCGGCGGAGCCGTCGGAGAACACGGGGGTGAAGGAGAAGGACGTGGTGGCCACGGTGGGGGTGGCCAGCGGGGTGAAGCGCAGGCCGGCCACGGCGCTCATACCCACCACGTCGCCCACCGCCAGCTCCACGTTCCCCATGGTCAGGATGCCGGCGTTGGCATCGGGCAGGGCGGTGAGCACGATGGAGTCCAGCTCCAGGTCGGTGTTCTCCACCAGGAAGTCGGCGGCCGAGAAGGTAAAGACCTCCTGCACGGTGCCGTTTTTGCCGAAGGTGGCCACCGCGGGCCCTTCCTCCTGGACGGTGGCGAGCAGTTGGGCAGAGGCGGGGATGGCGGTCAGGGCGGCCAGCACGGACGCCAGCGTCAAAAGGGTCATGCGGCGCAGGATCTGAGTTCGTTTCAAAGGGATGACCTCCTTGTACATTCGGGTCTTGTGATACCAGTACGGTGTGGTCTTATTCTTGACACATGCCAGACAAATATTCCAGCACAGCAGGAAAATTACAGGGACGCCGGATGACTCAGAGCGGACCGCGCCGGCGCCACCGCCCCAGCCGGAACCAAAGCAGGCCCAGCAGGGCCGAGGGAATGGGGGCCAGCATCTCGGCCCAGCACAGCCCGGAAAAGCCCAGCGCGCCGCCCAGCCACCAGGACAGGGCCAGGCGCATTACCACCGAGTGCAGCATGGCGTTGCCCATGGCCAGGCCCGCGGCTCCCACGCCGGTGGCCAGGGAGTCAAAGAGATACATGGCGGCGTAAAAGGCGAAGTTTACCGAGCAGCAGATGCGCAGATAGGTCACCCCCGCCGCCACCACGGCGGGATTCGGGTCAAAGAGGGCCACGATGGGCCCGGCAAAGAGCTGGACCAGCGCCACGGTGCCGGCGCACAGGGCCAAAGAGAGGTGCAGGCCCCAGCGGAGCGCCCCGGCGGCCCGGTCCGGGTCCCCGGCCCCCATGCACTGGCCGGCCATGGTGGTCACCGCCATCCCCACCGCCCAGCAGGGCATGGCGGCGAAGGTGTTCACCTTCAGCCCCACCCCCGCGGCGGCGGCCGCTGCGGTACCGTGGAGGTTGAACCATCCGGTGACCAGCAGATAGGACAGATTGACCACTGAGAGCTGTACGGCGGTGGGCAGGCCGATGCGCAGCAGGGCGATGGACAGGGCCCGGCCGGGGAGAAAGTGCCGGGGCTGGAGGCCGGAGAACAGGCCCCTGCGGAAGCAGAACCTTAAGGCGGCCAGGCAGGAGACCGCCTGGGAGCAAACGGTGGCCAGGGCGGCGCCTACGGTCCCGAGACCCAGCGCGCCCACCAGCAGCAGGTCCAGCGCGACGTTGACCGCGGTGGCCAGGGCCACGAAGAGGAGAGGGCTGACGGAATCCCCCAGGCCTCGCAGCACGCCGCACACGGCGTTGTAGCCCAGCACGAAAAAGGTGCCGCCGCAGATGACCAGCAGATAGCCGTGGGCCAGGGCCAGGGCCTCGCCGGGTACGTGCATGGCCCGCAGGATGGGCTCGCAGGTCAGCAGGCCTAGGGCGGTGACGGCCAGAGCGATCAGGCCGGAGAGGGTGAACAGGGCGCCGATGACCCGGCGGAGGCCCTCCGGGTCCCCGGCCCCCTGGCGCTGAGCCACCAGCACCGAGCCGCCGGTGGCTGCGCCGGAGCAGAGGGAGGTGATGACGTAGCAGAGCATGGCAGCACTGCTGACGGCAGCTAGGCCGGGGCTGCCCAGAAAGCGGCCCACCACCAGCATATCCACCAGTTGGTAGAGGGATTGGAGCACGTTGGCGAACAAAAGGGGCAGGGCAAAGCGGAACAGGCGCTTGGGCACGCTGCCCGTGGTGAGATCGGATGTCATATCGGGTTTCCTCGCTTTGTATCAGATTGGGCCGGGACCGGAAAAGCAAAAAGGCCGCGGACGAGCCATCGTCCGCGGCCAAAGTTTTCTCCCGTCCCGGCGGAGGGCGCATTCCACCCGACGCGGCCGAAAGCCGCGCCTGCTGTGCCCTACTCGCCGATGAAGAGAAAAAGCAGCTCCGAACAATGCTTCATCGTTTCCGTTGTCCGGAGCCAAGTCTGATACACAGCTTCATACCCAAGGGGTCCTTTCCCGAGCTGAGGTCATTATAGCCAAAGAAGCCGAAATTGTCAAATTGGGGGTGCCAAACCGGGATGGGTGCGGTATAATGGACAGGCGACATTGCATAAAGAGAGGTACTTATGAAACGACTGCTGACATTGCTGCTAGGGCTGCTGCTGGCCCTGTCCCTCGCCGGGTGCGGGACATCCCGCCCCCAGGCGTCCGCCTCCGCCGGGCCGGCAGGGGGTACGCTGGAGGTCCATTTCATCGACGTGGGCCAGGCCGACGCCGCCCTGCTCCTGTGCGGGGGGGAGACCATGCTCATCGACGGGGGCAACGTGGACGATTCCGACCTCATCGTGTCCTACCTGTCCGGCCAGGGGGTGGAGAGGCTGGACTATGTGGTGTGCACACACGCCCATGAGGACCATGTGGGCGGGCTGGCCGGGGCGCTGGCCGCCTACCCGGCGGGGATGGTATACAGCCCCGTGATCCAATACGATTCCCGGGCCTTCGGGAATTTTGACAAGTATGCCGAGCAGCAGGGGCTGGAGCTCACCATCCCGGAGCCCGGCGACGCCTGGACGCTGGGGGAGGCCGCTGTCACCGTGCTGGGCCCCCGGAAGGAGTACGAGCAGACCAATAACACCTCCATCGTCCTGCGGGTGGACTTTGGGGAGACCTCCTTCCTCTTTACCGGCGACATGGAGCGGGACGCCGAGGCCGACCTGCTGGATGCGGGCGCGGACCTGAAGGCCGACGTGCTCAAGGTGGGGCACCACGGCAGCAGCACCTCCACCAGCTATCCTTTTCTGCGGGAGGTCCTGCCGGAGTACGCCGTCATCTCCTGCGGGACGGGCAACAGCTATGGCCACCCCCACGACGAGACCATGAGCCGCCTGCGGGACGCCGACGTGACGGTCTACCGCACCGATCTGCAGGGGCACGTCGTCTGCACCAGCGACGGGACCGGCCTGACCTTTACCACCCAGAAGAACCAGGACGCGGACACCAATCCCGATGAAGCGGAGGGGGCGGGGACCTATATCGGGAACAAAAACTCCCAGGTGTTCCACCGCCCGGACTGCACCGGCCTGCCCGCCGCGCAGAACCAGGTGGTCTTCGACAGCCGGGCCGAGGCGGTGGCGGCAGGCTATACCCCCTGCGGGCGGTGTAAGCCGTGAAAAGAAAGACCGGGCGCGAGGGTTTCCCTCGCGCCCGGCCTTTGCAATCCCATTACAACTGACTGCGGTCCCGGAGCCAACTGGGCAGGGAGCGCATCTTGACGCCGGAGACGATGCCCATGCAGGCGAAGAGGGTGAGGATGGAGGAGCCGCCGTAGCTGAAGAAGGGCAGGGTCAGCCCCACCAGAGGAAAGATATAGAGGCAGGAGGCCACGTTGACGAAGGTCTGGATGAGGAGCATCCCGCCGTAGCCCATGGCCACATAGGCGCTCATAGGGCTGCTGGCGTGGCGGGCCACCCACAGGCAGCGCAGGATGATGGCGGTCAGCAGCAGCAGGACCAGAAGGCATCCCACGAGGCCCAGCTCCTCCCCGCAGACGGCAAAGATCTCGTCGGTATAGCGGGCGTTCAGGGCCTCCTCCGCCGTGCTCTGGGTCTGTGTGCCCTGGAGGTAGCCCTGCCCGGTGAGGCCGCCGCTGCCGATGGCCAGGATGCTGCGGCTCTGCTGCCAGCCCTTGCCCTGGGTCTGTTCCAGGTAGCTGGCAGGCTCGGTGACGCCCAGGATGTGGTCGATGACGACGGTAAAGCGCAAAGTGATGTACTGGGGCAGGTGGGGCCACACCAGCGCCAGCCCGCCCGCGGCGGCCCCGCCGCCCAGGAGGAACCACCGCTTTTTGACCCCGGCGGTCCAGGCCATGACCACGAACAGGAAGAGATAGACCAGCACCATACCGAAATCGCCCGAGACCACCGCGATGAGCCCGGCCATGAAAAGCGTGTGGCCGGCCAGCAGAAAGACCGGGCCGGGGCGGCTGATGCCCCACTCCTGATAGCGGGCGCACTGCCAGGCCAGCACGAGGATGAAGAAGATCTTGGCCACCTCGGCGGGCTGGATGTTCACCGGCAGGAAGGGAAAGTCCAGCCAACTGTTGTTGCCGGTCTCCTCCTTGCCCACGCCGAAGGGGGTGAGCAGCAGCAGGATGAGGAAGACGTTGAAGACCAGCATCCACTTCCAGGACCGCTCGGTGAACAGCTCGATATCCACGAAGGACATGACGGCGTAGGCCACCACTCCGAGGCAGATAGCCGCGAGCTGGATGGGGACGAACCGGGAGCCGGCCTCGCCCAGATAGCGGGTGGCGCTGTAGATCAGCACCACGCCGAACAGGGAGGCCGCCACGCACAGCCCCAGAAGCAGCAGGTCAGCCTTATGGAAAAATTCGCGCAGGGCGTCCCGGAACCACATGGACACGGCCCTCCTTTTGGTATTCAGCAGCAAACGCGGATATATTATTGTACCACCTTCCCGCCGGTTCGTAAACCGTTTTACAAAAGCGGAAAGCTGTGATATAATACCTCAGAATTTTGAACGGAAGGGGGCGGGCGCGTGGACTATCTCTCCAACAGCGTGGAGGAGACCGAAGCCCTGGGGGCGGAGCTGGCCGGCCGGCTGGAGCCGGGAGACGTGGTGGCCTTCACCGGGGACCTGGGGGCGGGCAAGACCGCCTTTGTCCGGGGTCTGGCCCGGGGCCTGGGCATCCCGGACCGGGTGACCAGCCCCACCTTTACCATCGTCAACGAGTACGAGGGGGGGCGTCTGCCCCTGTTCCACTTTGACATGTACCGCCTGGGTTCGGCCGACGAGCTGTATGACATCGGCTGGGAGGACTATCTGGCCCGGGGCGGGGTATGCGCCGTGGAGTGGAGCGAGATCGTCCGCGACGCCTTGGAGCCCGGCTGTATCCGGGTGGACCTGCGCCGCGGGGAGCGCGACGGGCAGCGGCGGATCACCGTCACAGAGGAGGAACCCACATGAAGATACTGGCGCTGGAGTCCTCCGCCGTGGCCTGCTCGGTGTGCCTGTGGGAGGATGGGCGGCTGCTGGCCCAGTCCTTCCAGAACAGCGGCCTGACCCATTCCCGCACCCTGATGTCTCTGTGCGGGGACCTGCTGAAAAACGGTGGGTACACCCTGGATGAGGTGGACGTGGTGGCCGTGGCGGCGGGACCGGGGTCCTTTACCGGCCTGCGCATCGGCGTGGCGGCGGCCAAGGGGCTGGCCTGGGCAGGGGACAAGCTCTGCGCCGGGGTGTCCACTCTGGAGGCCATGGCCTGGCCCCTGGCGCATCTGGAGGGGGCCGACCTCTGCGCCGTCATGGACGCCCGGCGGCAGCAGGTCTACAACGCCCTGTTCGAGGTGCGGGGCGGCGCGCTGCTGCGCCGGTGCCCCGACCGGGCCGTGAGCGTCGAACAACTGGCAGCCGAGCTGGAGGTGCGGAAAAAACCGCAGATTTTGGTTGGAGACGGGACGAAGCTGTGCTATAATGAGCTCACGAAGCGCGGTCTTCCTATGGAGCCCGCACCGCCTCACCTGGTGTTTCAGAGCGCCTGGGGGGTTGCCCTGGCGGCGGCGGAGCTGGCTGGCCGGGGCGGACTGGTGACGGCCGCCGGGCTGGAGCCGGTCTACCACCGGCTCTCCCAGGCGGAGCGGGAGCGGCTTGCGAGACAAGGAAAAGCTGAAAAATGTAAAGGGGACAACTGACATGGACGAAATGGTACACATTTTTGATCACCCGCTGATCCAGCATAAACTGGCCATCCTCCGGGATGAGTGCACCGGCGTAAAGGAGTTCCGGGAGATCGTCTCCGAGATCGCCTCCCTCATGTGCTACGAGGCGACCCGGGACCTGCCCACCGAGGAGGTCACCATCAAGACCCCCGTGGCCACCGGCAAATTTAAGACCCTGGCGGGCAAAAAGCTGGCCATTGTCCCCATCCTGCGGGCCGGACTGGGCATGGTGGACGGCATTCTCACCCTCATTCCCTCCGCCAAGGTGGGCCATATCGGTCTGTACCGGGACCCCGACACCCTGGAGCCTGTGGAATACTACTGCAAGATGCCCTCCGACATCGCCGAGCGGGACGTGATCGTCCTGGACCCCATGCTGGCCACCGGCGGCTCGGCCTCTGCGGCCATCCAGTTCATCAAGAACTATGAGGTCAAGCACATCAAGCTGATGAACATCATCGCCGCTCCCGAGGGTGTGGAGCGCATCCGCAAGGACCATCCCGACGTGGCCATCTATTGCGCCGCGCTGGACGAGAAGCTCAATGACCACGGCTACATCGTTCCCGGCCTGGGCGACGCCGGCGACCGCATCTTCGGCACGAAGTAAGCCGGTGCAGCCAGTCTATGAGACGCGGCGGCTGCGCCTGATGCCGGCCGGACCGGAGTTGGCCGGGGCGGCGGTGGATTACTATCGCCGGAACCGGACCTTTCTGGCCGCTTTCGAGCCGGCGCGGGAGGAGAGCTTCTTCACGCAGGAGGGGCAGCGCTCCCTGCTGACGGAAGAGGCGCGGCTGGCGGAGGAGGACCGTTCCTACCGCTTCTACCTCGCCCTGCGGGAGGCGCCGGAGCGGATTGTGGGCCTGGTGGGACTCAACAATCTGGTCCGGGGGGCCTTTCAGTCTTGTTTTCTGGGCTACAAGCTGGACGGCGGGCTGCTGCGCCGGGGCTATATGACCGAGGCGGTGGAGGAAGCCGTCCGCATCGCCTTCACCGTGCTGGGGCTCCACCGGATTGAGGCCAACATTATGCCCCGGAACGCGGCCTCCCTGGGCGTGGCCCGAAAGGCTGGCTTCCAGGAGGAGGGGCTGGCCGTCCGGTACCTGCGGATCAACGGGGTGTGGGAGGACCACATCCACATGGTCCGGCGCGACGAGTGAGCCCTCCATGCACCCCAAAGAGCGCCGGGCCGGAGCTTTGCCTCCGGCCCGGCGTTTGTTGCGGTTAGGATTGAGATTCTTTTCCGGCTGTGGTAAAATAAAAAATCAGGCGTACAATGGTAATATCTCTCTTGATAAAGGAGTTTCCTATGAAAATTGTTGTTTTGGCCGGGGGACTGAGCCCGGAGCGCAATGTCTCCCTCTCCTCCGGCACCATGATCGCCGAGGCCCTGCGGAGCCGGGGACACCGGGCGGCGCTGGTGGATCTGTACTTCGGTCTGGAGGACTACAATGGCCCAACAGAGGCCTATTTTGACGCGCCCCTGTCCGGCGCGGGCAGACGGGTACAGCGGGAGGCTCCCGATCTGGAGCAGGTGAAGGCTGCCCGGAAGTGGAAGGGCAAGAGCCAGTTCGGCCCCGGCGTGCTGGAGCTGTGCGCGTTGGCCGACGTGGTGTTCCTGGCCCTGCACGGCCAGTGCGGCGAGGACGGCCGGGTCCAGGCCGCCTTCGATCTGATGGGCATCCCCTATACCGGCGCGGGCTATCTGGGCTCCGCTTTGGCCATGGACAAGGACCTGACCAAGCGGCTCATCTCCGGCCTGGGGGTGGATACCCCCAAGTGGCGGACCGTTCGCTACACCGAGGCTGATGTGGACCGCCTGACCAGCACCACCCCGGCGCCCTGCGTGGTCAAGCCGGTGGACAGCGGTTCCTCCATCGGGGTCTCCATCGCCCACGACAAGAAGGAGCTCCACGCCGCCCTGCTGGAGGGCCTGCGCTTCGGCGGCCACTGCGTGCTGGAGCAGTACGTCCGGGGCCGGGAGGTCCAGGTGGGCGTCCTGGAGGACCGGGGCCTGCCCTCCATCGAGATCATCCCCAAGCAGGGCTTTTACGATTATGCCAACAAGTACCAGCCCGGCGCGGCGGTGGAGGTCTGTCCGGCCCCCATCCCGGCGGAGGTCGAGGAAAAGCTGCGCCAGGCCACCCTGACGGTCTACCACGCCCTGGGCCTGAGCGTTTACTCCCGGGCCGACTTCATTCTGGACGAGGGCGGCACGCCCTGGTTTTTGGAGATTAACACCCTGCCCGGCATGACCCCCACCAGCCTGCTGCCCCAGGAGGCCGCCGCCGTGGGCATCGGCTATCCGGAGCTGTGCGAGCGCATCATCACCGCCTCCCTGGAGGCCAGAAAACAGGGAAAGTAGGGACTGTTATGGAGCCCATTACCGTTCGAGAGATCGCTGAGGCCGTGGGAGGCAAGCTCCTGGGGACGTTCGACGACCTGGACCGGACCGTCACCCATGTGTTTACCGACAGCCGGGAGCCCGACCCCGGCGCGCTGTTCATCCCCCTGGTGGGGGAGCGGTTCGACGGACACGCCTTCATCCACGACGCCCTCACCGGCGGGGCGGCGGGCTGCTTCACCCAGCGGGAGCGGGAGACCTATCTGCCCGGCAAGTTCTACATCAAGGTGTCCTCCACCCAGAAGGCCCTGCGGGATCTGGCCCGGCATTACAAGCAGAAGTTCAAGATCCCCTTCGTAGGCGTCACCGGCAGCGTGGGCAAGACCACCACGAAGGACATGGTGGCCGCCGTGCTGGGGGAGAAGTTTAAGGTCCTCAAGACCGAGGGCAACTTCAACAACGAGGTGGGCCTCCCCCTGACCCTGCTGCGGCTCAATCGCCAGCATGAGCTCTGTGTGCTGGAGATGGGGATGAACCATTTTGGAGAGATCGAGTACCTCAGCGGCATCGTGGAGCCCGACGTGGCCCTCATCACCAACATCGGGGACGCCCACATCGAGAACCTGGGCTCGAGGGAGAACATCCTCAAGGCCAAATGCGAGATCTTCTCCCACATGAAGCCGGGGGGGCTGGCGGTGCTCAACGGAGACGACGCGCTGCTGACCACCCTGCGGGGCGGGCTGCCCTTCCAGACCGTGTTCTGCGGTACGGCGGAGGGCCTGGAATACCGGGCCAGCCAGGTATGGAGCGACGGGGAGCACAAGGTGGACTGCCGGGTGGACACCCCAGAGGGGGGCTTTCCGGTGGAGATCCCCGCTCTGGGCAACCACATGCTCTACCCCACCCTGATGGCCGCGGCGGTGGGACAGCACTTCGGCATGACCGGCGAGGAGATCGCCCGGGGCGTGCTCCGCTTCGCCCCCACCAAGATGCGCATGAACATCCTGCGCCGGGGGGACGGCATCACCATCCTGGACGACGCCTACAACGCCAATCCCCAGTCCATGCGGGCGGCGGTGGAGGTCCTGTCCAAGACCGGCGGGACCTATAAGATCGCCGTTTTGGGCGATATGTTCGAGCTGGGGCCCCTGGCCCCCACCCTCCACGCCGGTGTGGGCGCCTATCTGGGCAGGGCGGGCATCGACTGTTTGGTGGCCGTCGGCCCCCTGGCCCGGCACATCTATACTGCCGCCAAGGAGGCCCTGGTCCCCGGGGTATACTGGTTTGAGACGAAAGAGGAGGCCCGGGCCGCACTGCAGCAGGAGCTTCAGCCCCATACGACCGTGCTGGTCAAGGCCTCCCGTGGGATGGCGTTTGAAGAGATCGTGTCCTATCTGAAGAGCATTACGCCCGAGCCGTAGCGGCTCAGCCGAACCGCTCGGCGAGCTGCTCAGCAAAGGGCGGATGGATGACCCCCTTCTCGGTGATGATGCCGGTGAGCAGCCGGTGGGGCGTCACGTCGAAGGCGGGGTTATAGACCCCCACGCCCTCCGGCGCCGTCCGCACCCCGGCAAAGTGGGTGACCTCCGAGGCTTCCCGCTGTTCGATGGGGATGTGGCTGCCGTCGGGGATGGACAGGTCGATGGTGCTGGAAGGCAGCACCGAATAGAAGGGGATGCCGTGATAGTGGGCCAGCACCGCCACGCCGTAGGTGCCGATCTTATTGGCAAAGTCCCCGTTGGCCGCCATCCGGTCGCAGCCCAGGAGCACCAGGTCGATCTTCCCCTGGGCCATCAGGCTGGCGGCCATGTTGTCGGTGATGAGGGTGGCGGGGATGCCGTCCTTCACCAGCTCCCAGGCGGTGAGCCGGGCCCCCTGTAAAAGCGGCCGGGTCTCGTCACAGTAGACCATCTCCACCTTGCCCTGGGTAAAGGCCGAGCGCACCACCCCTAGGGCGGTGCCGTAGCCCCCGGTAGCGATGGCCCCGGCGTTGCAGTGGGTGAGGATGCGGGCCCCATGGGGGACGATCGCCGCCCCGGCCGCGCCGATGGCCCGGTTCATGGCCACGTCCTCCCGGTGGATGGCCTCGGCCTCCCGGATCAGGATGGGCAGGGCCTCTGCACCGCACCCCGCCGCCCCCAGGGCCAGGCCCATCCGGTCCAGGGCCCAGAACAGATTGACGGCGGTGGGGCGGCTGGCGGCCAGCTCCGCCGAGGCTGCCGCCATGCTCTTCTGGAATTCCTCCGGGTTTTGGCCCTTATATTCCATGGCGGCCAGGCACAGCGCATAGGCCGCCGCCACGCCGATGGCGGGCGCGCCCCGCACCACCAGACGGCGGATGGCGTCCGCCACCTTCCGGTAATCGGTATAGGTGTTCCAGACCTCCTCCACCGGGAGCCGGGTCTGGTCCAGCAGCGCAAGGGAATTCCCCTGCCAGCGAATGGCATCCATCGTAGAAACCCTCCAATCAAAGATATCGGTCTGTTGTTATCATACCACAACAGACGGCGGGAGTAAACGAATGATAGACATCTCCGTGTCAAGCCTCAGGAAAGAGTTTGAGGTTGGCAACAAAATATTGGACGGCCTCTCCTTCCAGGTGGACACCGGGGAGCGGGTGGGCCTTCTGGGCAAGAACGGGGCGGGCAAGACCACCCTGTTCAAGATCCTCACTGGGGAGCTGGACCACGACGGGGGCCAGGTCTCCATCGCCCCGGGCAAGCGGTTGGGCCTCATCTCTCAGATCCCCGTCTACCCGGCGGGCCACACCGTGGACATGGTGCTCCGCTCCGCCTTTGACCGGCTGGGGGACATGGAGCGCGAGATGGCGGGCCTCACCCGCCGCATGGAGGCCGGGGAGGACGACCCGGCCCTGCTGCGGCGCTACGACAACCTGGTGGCCGCCTTCGAGGCGGGAGGCGGCTACGACGTGGAGACCCCCCTCAACAAGGTGTGCAACGGTCTGCAGATCTCCCGGGACATGCGGGAGCAGCTTTTCTCCAGCCTGTCCGGCGGGGAGAAGACCCGGGTGAACCTGGGCCGTCTCATTTTGGAGGACACCGACATCCTCCTGCTGGACGAGCCCACCAACCACCTGGACCTGCGGGCCACCGAGTGGCTGGAGGACTACCTGGCCCGGTTCAAGGGCACCGTGCTGGCCATCTCCCACGACCGCTGGTTCCTGGACCGGGTGGTCACACGGGTCATTGAGCTGGTGGACGGAAAGGCGGAATTCTATTCCGGCAACTACAGCTTTTATGTGGAGGAGAAGGAGCGCCGCTACGAGGAGCGCAGAAAGCAGTATGAAAAGGAGCAGGCCAAGATCGAGCAGCTCCAGGAGGCGGCGGACAAGTTGCACCTGTGGGCCTTCATGGGGGCGGACAAGCTCCACAAGCGGGCCTTCTCCATGGAAAAGCGCATCGAGCGCCTGCGCCAGACCGACCGGCCCAGGAAGGAGCGGAAGCTGGACATCCGCTTTGGAGAGCGGGAGTTCCGGGGGGACGAGGTCCTGGTGGTGAAAGACCTCAGCAAGTCCTTCGATGGGCGGCGGCTCTTCTCGGACGTGAACCTGCTGGTGGAGGGGGGCGAGCGCATCGCCCTGCTGGGGGACAACGGCACGGGTAAGTCCACCCTTTTGAAGATCCTTCTGGGGGAGGAGGAGGCCGACACCGGCAAGGTCCGTATGGGCCCCACCGTCCGGCTGGGCTACCTGCCCCAAATCATCCATTTCGACCACCCGGAGCGCAGCCTGGTGGATACCATGCTCTACGACCTGGGCTGCTCCACCCAGGAGGCCCGGGACCGGCTGGCCGCCTTCAACTTCCGGGGAGAGGACGTGTTCAAGCCCGTCTCCGCCCTGTCCGGCGGGGAGCAGTCCCGGCTGCGGCTGTGTATGCTTATGGATGAGAAGATCAACCTGCTCATCCTGGACGAGCCCACCAACCATCTGGACCTCAGCTCCCGGGAGTGGATCGAGGAGGCGGTGGCCGACTACGGCGGCAACCTGCTCTTTGTCTCCCACGACCGCTACTTCATCCACCAGTTCGCCAACCGCATCTGGATGCTGGAGGACGGGCACATCACGGATTTCGTGGGCACCTTTGCCGAGTACAACGAGTTTCAGGAGCGGCGGACCAGGGGCCTGCCGCCCACCGCGCCGGTAAAGGAGGAGCCGCCGAAAAAGGAGAAGCCCAGGCGCACCGGCGGCACCAAGAATCTGGAAAAAGAGGTCAACGCCGCCGAGCGGGCCGTCACCAGGGCGGAGGAGCAGATGTACGACCTGACCTGTGAGATCGAAGAGGCCGCCAGCGACTATCTCCGGCTCACCGAGCTCTACGCCCGGCGGGATGCACTGGAGGACGAGATCGCCCACCTCTATGCGGTCTGGGAGGGCCTGGCGGCGGAGCTGGAGGAGGCGAAGGCGGAATGAGACGAAAAGGGGTATACCGTCCCTACGGCGGGCGGCGGAGGCGCTGGCTGCCCAGAGTGCTACTGTGCCTGCTCCTGGCCGGCGCTTTGGTATTCGGCGCTTTGGAGGCGCTGATCTTATCCGGCAGCCGGGACCAACTCCAGGGGGAACCACAGGTGATGGTGGTTTTTGGCTGCCAGGTGAAGCCCTGGGGACCGTCGGTGCTGCTGCAGGACCGACTGGACACCGCTCTGGCCTATCTGGAGGAGCATCCTGAGATGACGGTGGTGGTCACCGGCGGCCAGGGGGACGACGAGCCGGTCTCCGAGGCCCAATGCATGTACGACTACCTGACGGAGCACGGGGTGGACGGCTCCCGGATCGTAAAGGAAGACCGGTCCCGGAATACCTGGCAGAACATTAACTATACCCTGACGCTGTTTCAGGACGGGACAGTAGCGCCCGCAGAACAGATTCTGCTGGTGTCCAGCGGCTTCCACCTGACCCGCATCCGGATGCTATGGGAGCGGGTGTGGCCGGGGACCTATACCCTGTCCGTTCTGGCCGCGCCGGTGAGCCACGCGCCGTCGGCGGTGCAGATGTTTTTCCGGGAGCCGCTGGCCCTGGTGAAATCCTGGCTGCTGGACCGGCCGGGCTGAGGAGGAACGTATGTTAGAAGAGAAGCTGAAGGCCCTGGACCGGCAGTATGCCGAGCTGGAGGCCCGTCTGGCCGCGCCGGAGACCTACGACGACCCGACCCGGGTAGCCCGGCTCAACAAGGAGCAGCGGGATCTGGAGCCGGTGGTCACCGCCTACCGGACCTACGTCCGGCGGCAGAAGGACCTGGCCGACGCCCAGGCCCTGATGAGCGACCCGGACATGAAGGAGCTGGCTCAGGAGGAGTACCAGGCGGCCAAGGCTGACCTGGAGCGGCTGGTGGAGGAGATTCGGATTCTGCTGCTGCCCCGGGACCCCAACGACGCCAAGAACGTCATTGTGGAGATCCGGGCCGGGGTGGGCGGCGAGGAGGCCGCCCTCTTTGCCAACTCCCTCTATCGCATGTACTGCATGTACGCCGAATCCCGCCGCTGGCAGGTGGAGGTGGACAGCGTCAGTGAGACCGAGCTGGGCGGCGTGAAGGAGATCTGTTTCACCATCCAGGGGGACGGGGCCTACAGCCGCTTGAAATTCGAAAGCGGCGTCCACCGGGTCCAGCGGGTGCCCGAGACCGAGTCCGGCGGGCGCATTCACACCTCCACCGTCACGGTGGCGGTGCTGCCCGAGGTGGACGAGGTGGACTTTGCCCTCAACCCCGCCGACATCGAGATGCAGGTCTTCCGCTCCTCCGGCGCGGGGGGCCAGCACGTCAACAAGACCTCCTCCGCCGTGCGCCTGATCCACAAGCCCACCGGCACGGTGGTGGAGTGCCAGCAGGAGCGCAGCCAGTTCCAGAACCGGGACCGGGCCATGCAGATTCTGCGCTCCCGGCTCTATGAGGAGAAGGTGCGGGAGCAGGCCGATGCCGTCACCAGCCAGCGCCGCAGCCAGGTGGGCACCGGCATGCGCAACGAGCGCATCCGCACCTATAATTTTCCCCAGGGACGGCTCACCGACCACCGGGTGGGGCTGACCCTCTACCGGCTGGACAGCGTGATGAATGGAGACATTGACGAGATCATCGACGCCCTCATTACGGCGGATCAGGCGGAGCGCCTGAAGCACCAGGAACAGGGCGGTTAAGGAGGAAACACCCATGGAACTGCGGATTCACTTCCAGTCTCTGCCCACGGACATGACCCTGGAGAGCCTGAAGGCCGGGCTGGACGACATTCTGGAGGACGACGGCTGGCTCACCGGCTCCGGCGCGGACTACGTGGAGCTGGAGCTGGAGGACGAGCGCATGAACCCCAAATATGGCATCATGGCCGTCAAGAGCTACCTCCAGCGGGCCCGGTTCGCCCCGGACACCACCATCGAGCTGGCGGGCGTGCCCGTGGGCATCTACGAATAACGCGGAAATCAGGTGAACCGGATTGGAGACAAGGCGCTTCACGGCGGAGGAGATCGGACCCGCCGCCGACATCATACGCCGGGGCGGCCTGCTGGGAATCCCCACCGAGACGGTCTACGGCCTGGGGGCCAACGGCCTGGACCCGGCGGCGGTCCGGCGCATTTTTGAGGCCAAGGGCCGGCCACAGGACAACCCCCTCATCCTGCACGTCCCCGCGATGGATTGGCTGGAGCGGTACTGCAAACATATCCCGGCCGCCGCCTATACGCTTGCGGAGCGGTTCTGGCCGGGTCCGTTGACCATGATCCTGGAGCGGCGGGAGATGGTGCCCGACGTGACCACCGCCGGCCTGGAGACGGTGGGGATGCGCTGCCCCGACCACCCGGTGACCCGGGCCATCCTTACCGCGGCGGACCTGCCGGTGGCGGCCCCCTCGGGGAACACCTCGGGGCGGCCCAGCCCCACCAGCGCCGCCGATATGCTGGAGGATATGGACGGTAAAATCGACGGTATCGTAGACGGCGGGCCCTGCTCCGTGGGGGTGGAGTCCACCATCGTGGATCTGACCGTGACGCCGCCACGGCTTCTGCGCCCCGGCGGCGTCACCCTGGAGCAGCTCCGGGCGGCGCTGGGGGAGGTGGCGGTGGACCCGGCGGTGACCCGGCTCATGGGGGCGGGAGAGCAGCCCCGGGCTCCCGGCATGAAGTACCGCCACTACGCCCCCAAGGCCCCCGTCACGGTGGTGAAGGGGGAGCCCTCCGCCGGGGCGATCTTCATCGCCAGGCACGTCCGGGAGGGCGAGGGGATGATCTGCTTCGACGAGTACGCCCCTCTGTTTGAGGGACTGCCGGTGGAGCGGCTCGGCCCCGCGGCCGACAAGGCCGAGCAGGCGAGGAGGGTCTTTGACGCCCTGCGCCGCTTTGACCATACCGACGTGACCGGAATCTGGGCCCAGTGCCCCGACGACCACGGCATCGGTCTGGCCATCACCAACCGGCTCAACAAGGCGGCGGGCTTTCACATCATCGACCTGGACCGGGACGAGCCCACCGCCTCCGCCCCGATTTGCGGCAGGGCGCCGGATTATCGGGAGTGGGACGCCTTTCTGGACCGGGCGGCTGGGCGGGTCACACCCAACGCCCGCCCCCTGGCGGAGGTGATGGCGTGTCTGGAGCGGGACCGGGGCCTGACGCCCTATCAGCCCACGGCGGCCGAGCGGGTCCGCTTTCGGGGCCAGGTGCTGGAGTGGCTGAACCTGGACGGCCGCCCGGCGGACGCCCCCTTCCCGGAGATGGACCTGCGGTGCTGGCGGGTGCCGGGACAGCCCGAAGAGGGCAGACTTTGGCAGGATATGATCAGCGGCAAGGGCCTGGGAAGGGGTGCGGCCTGCCGGGGTCTGCTGGAGGAACTCGCCCTGCTGGAGGGTGTGACGGAAGAGGACATCCGAACCCGCAGCCCCCGCTTCCTCAACTATGCCTATATTTTGAAGCGCAGAGGTGCGATATGCTAGACAACGTCAGGCAAAAGGTTTATGATACGCTGGAGGCTGCCGGCATACCCTATCAGGTGTGGGAGCATCCGGCGGTGTTCACCATCGAGGAGATGGATGCGCTGCACCTGCCCCGGCCGGAGATCATCGCCAAGAATCTCTTCCTCCGGGACGCCAAGGGGAAGAAGTTTTTTCTGGCGGTGCTGCCAAAGGACAAAAAGGCGGATCTGAAGGCCCTGGGCGGCCGCCTGGGGGTCAGGCTAAGCTTTGCCTCTGAAGAGCGGCTGGAGGAGCATCTGGGTCTCACCAGGGGTTCCGTCACCCCCTTCGGCGTACTCAACGACGAGGCGCGGGCGGTGACGGTGCTGCTGGACGCCGGGCTGTGGGAGCTGCCCCTGGTGGGAGTCCACCCCAATGAAAACACCGCCACCGTGGTGCTCTCGCCCGACGATTTGGAGCGAGTGGTGCGGGAGCACGGCGGACCCGTGGAGCGGATCGAGCTGTAGCAAAGGAGAGGGGGACCTGCCATGTGGACTCTGGCTATGGCGCCGGGGCTGGTCGTTCGGCTGCGGGAGTCCTCCGGACAAACGGAGGCGTTTGTATGAAGATCCTCGGCATCACCGGCCCCACCGGGGCGGGCAAGACCACGGCGCTCAACGTGCTCACCAGCCTGGGAGCCTGCATCCTGGACGCGGACGCGGTGTATCACGACCTGCTGGAGCAGAGCCGTGCGCTGCGGGAGGCTTTGACCGGCCGATTTGGGGATATCTGCGATGAAACGGGCAAAATAGACCGCAAGAAGCTGGGCGGCGTGGTGTTCACCGACCCTGCGGCTTTGGCGGACCTGAACGGCATAACCCACCGCTTTATGGAGGCGGAGTTGGACCGCAGGCTGCGGGAGGCGGAGCAGGAGGGCCGTCCGGCGGCGGCCATCGACGCCATTGCCCTGCTGGAGAGCGGTTTCGGGACCAAGTGCGACGCCACCGTGGCGGTGGTGGCCCCGGCGGAGCTGCGGGTGCGGCGCATCATGGCCCGGGAGGGCATCCCGGAGGACTACGCCCGCAAGCGGGTGAACGCCCAGAAACCGGAGTCCTTCTTCCGGGAGAGCTGCGACTATGTACTGGAAAACAACGAGGACGACACGCCCGAGACCTTCGGGGCCCGGGCGCTGGCCCTTTTTCTCACCATATTAGAATGAAACTGGAGGGTTAACCCATGGAAGACAAGAAAAAGACCCCCGGCGAGCTGCGCCGGGAAGCCCTGTGCTGCAGCCCCAAGAACGGCTATGACCGTCTGACCCCCGCCGACGAGGCCGCCATGAAGGGCTACTGCGACGACTACAAGAAGTTCCTGGATAACGGCAAGACCGAACGCGAGGTGGTAGATACGGTGGTGGCCCTGGCCGAGAGCAAGGGCTTCCGGGCCTTTGTCCGCGGGATGGAGATCAAGCCCGGCGACAAGCTCTACCGGGTCAACCGGGGCAAGGCGATCATGCTGGCCGTGGTGGGGACCGCCTCCCTGGCCGAGGGCGTCAACATCGGCGCCGCCCACATCGACTCCCCCCGTCTGGACCTGAAGCAGAACCCTCTGTACGAGGACGCCGAGCTGGCCTTCCTCAAGACCCACTACTACGGCGGCATCCGCAAGTACCAGTGGGTGACCATCCCCCTGGAGCTCCACGGCGTCATCGCCCTCAAGGACGGCTCCAGCGTCAAGGTGGCTATCGGCGCCGGGGCAGGGGACCCCCTGTTTACCATCGACGACCTGCTGCCCCACCTGGGGGCGGAGCAGTCCAAAAAGCCCCTGGGCGAGGCCATCCCCGGCGAGAACCTCAACCTCCTGGTGGGCAGCCGTCCCTTCAAGGACGACGAGGGCGCCGAACGGGTGAAGCTGGCCGTTCTGGACCTCCTCAATCAGAAGTACGGCATCACGGAGACCGATTTTATTTCCGCCGAGCTGTGCGCTGTGCCGGCCTTCCACGCCTGCGACATCGGCTTCGACCGCTCTCTCATCGGAGCCTACGGCCACGATGACCGGGTGTGTGCCTACGCCTCCCTGGCCGCCCTGCTGGACTTGACGGGCGCCCCCCGCAGGACCGCCGTGTGCATGCTGGCCGACAAGGAGGAGATCGGCTCCGAGGGCGTGTCCGGCATGAAGTCCGCCGCCTTCGACACCTTTATGTCCGACCTGTGCGACAGCCAGCGGGTGATGCTTAAGACCTGCTATGAGAAGTCCTTCTGCCTGTCCGCCGATGTGACCGCCGCCTTCGACCCCAACTTCCCCGAGGTCTATGAAAAGCGCAACAGCGCCCGCATCAATTACGGCATGGGCCTGTGCAAGTACACCGGCGCCCGGGGCAAGTCCGGCGCGTCTGACGCCTCCGCAGAGGTGGTGGCCTATGCCAGACGGGTGCTGGACGACTACGGCGTGATGTGGCAGATGGCCGAGCTGGGCAAGGTGGACGCCGGCGGCGGCGGCACCGTGGCCTGCTATATGGCCGAGCGGGACATCGACACGCTGGACGCCGGCGTACCGGTGCTCAGTATGCACGCCCCCTTCGAGACGGTGTCCAAGCTGGACTGCTACATGACCTATAAGGGCATGAAGGCGGTCTATGAGGCGAAATAAATAAGACGATCCCAGCGGGAGGGGGGCGGCGGAAGCCGCTCCCCGTTTTTTCACTGTTTACAAAATATTTGTAGTTTTCCGGGGAAACATTTGATATCCTGGGAGCGTCTATAAAGACATACACCCGGCGAAAGGAGGGTCTGCATGGACCCCAAGGAGGACAAAGAGCGGGAGCAATCCCCTAAAAACCCCCTGTCCCGGCGGGACAGGGCCCTGCGCATCCTGCTGATCGTACTGGCGGCCCTGGCTGTCACCGCCGTGGCGGCTGTGGCCGTCTGGAACTTGGTGGTGGTCAAGCCCAGCGTGGCGCCCAAGCCCACCGCCCGGCCGGATACGCCTGTCGAGACCGACGGGGCGGACTATGAGGACCTGTGGATGCCCTATATCCCCGAGGGCGGGCGGAAGGACGATTTTTACACCTTTCTGATCGTGGGACGGGACACCGGCGGCGGCGGAAACACCGACACCATCCTGCTGGCGGCCTACGATCTGGCCAACCAGAAGCTGGCCGCCATGAGCCTGCTGCGGGACACCATGGTCAACGTATCCTGGGACATTAAGAAGATCAACTCGGTCTACAACGTCTATGGCGGCGGCGTAGACGGCATCGAGGCCCTCAAGCAGGAGGTGGGGCAGTTGGTGGGCTTCGTCCCCGACTTCCACGTGGTGGTGGAGTGGGAGGCCGTGGGCGAGCTGGTAGACGCCATCGGCGGCGTGACCTTCGACGTGCCGCTGGACATGAGCTACGACGACCCCACCCAGGACCTGCACATCCACGTGGACAAGGGGGAACAGAAGCTAGACGGCGACAAGGCCATGCAGCTTCTCCGCTGGCGCAAGAACAACAAGCTGGTCAACGGCCATGTGGTGAACTACGACGCCGAGGGCGGAGACGTCCGCCGCATCCAGATCCAGCAGGACTTTTTGAAGGCCACCCTCCAGCAGTGCCTGGAGAAGGTGCGGGACCTGCCCACCATTCTCCGGCTGGGCCGCATTTTTCTGGAGAATGTAGAGACCGATCTGCCGCTGAACAGCGTGGCCTACCTGGCCCAGAGCGCCGTACTGGGCGGGCTGTCCATGGAGGACGTGACCTTTTTGACGATGCCCTACCAGGGCGGGATGGTGTGGAGCCGCTCTCTCCGGGGGATGCAGGACTATGTGACCCCCAGGGCGGACGAACTGCTCAAGCTGGTCAACCAATATCTCAACCCCTATAACGCCGATCTGACCAGGGACAGTCTGGACGTCATGTCCATCCAGGCCGACGGCACCATCGCCTCCTCCACCGGTCGGTTGGCCGACACCAAGCACAACGCCCTGTGGCTGGAATATCAGGCGGCACAGAACGCACCCCCGGAGGAGACCGAGCCTCCGGCGCCGGAGGAGACGCCGCCGGAGGAAAGCGGCGGGCCGGAGACGCCGGAAGAGACGGCTCCGCCGGAGACGCCGGCACCCGGGGATACGTCCCCCACCGCCACGCTGCCCGTGGAGCCGGCGCCGACCGAGGCGCCGGCGGTCCAGACTCTTCCGGTGGAGTCCCGGCCGCTGCCCGACGGCATCCCCATTGCATAGAGCAGAATGAAGCAGCCGCCCGGCGCTCCGGGCGGCTGCTTTGCCGGAAGTTTGAGAATGGGCCGGGGGATTTCTGCGCATGCTAACCCAAAGCAACATGGGGAGGCAGTTTCATATGGCAGAGGAAAAGCGGGAGACTCTGGAGACCGGAAACGAGGACAACAGCAATCCGTCGGAGCGGCAGCAGCAGATCGTGGACATGGGGTCGGCTACCATCAAGACCGACAAGGGGACCATCCACACCCTGACCATCGTGGGGCAGATTGAGGGCCATCAGATCCTGCCCCCCACCAGCAAATCCACCAAATACGAGCACGTTATGCCCCTGTTGGCCGCGGTGGAGGAGAGCGACGATGTGGACGGCCTGCTGGTGCTGCTCAACACCGTGGGGGGCGACATCGAGGCGGGACTGGGCATCGCCGAGCTCATCTCCAGCATGTCCAAGCCTACCGTCTCCCTGGTCCTGGGGGGCGGGCACTCCATCGGCGTGCCCCTGGCGGTGTCGGCCAAGACCTCCTTCATCGCCCCGTCCGCCGCCATGACCATCCATCCGGTGCGGCTGTCCGGCACGGTGATCGGCGTGTCGCAGACTTTCCACTACTTTACCCGCATCCAGGACCGCATCACCTCCTTCGTCACCCGCAACAGCCACGTCGCCCGGGAGACCTTTACCAAGCTCATGCTCCAGACGGGGGAGCTGGCCGCCGACGTGGGCAGCGTCATCTACGGGGAAGAGGCGGTGAAGATCGGCCTCATCGACCATATCGGGGGGCTGGCGGATGCGCTGGAGTGTCTGCACGGCATGATGGAGGAGCGCAAGCGGGAAAAGACCCAATAGCGGAAGCGGCGGGGAGAGGCCCCGCCGCTTTGTTTTACATAAAACAATGGAAATATCATGCGGCTTGTGTTAATATAATATTCGTATCTTTCTGCGTATAGGAGGGCTTTTCTTGACCTATCTCTTTTCCGTCCTGATGGGGGTGCTGCAGGGGGTCGCCGAGTTCCTACCCATCTCCAGTTCCGGACATCTGGCCCTGTTCCAGCACTTTTTCGGCGTGGAGAACTACGAGGAGACCCAGATGTTTTTCACGGTGCTGCTCCATCTCGGCACGCTGATCTCCGTGTGCGTCTATTACTGGCGGGATGTCATCGACATGATCCGGGAGTTCTTCCTGGGCATCCGGGACCTGACCGTCCGGCGGGGCGGGGGCGCTCCGCCGCCCCCCACCCGGCGGCTGGTAATGATGATTATCGTGGCCACGCTGCCGCTGTTCGCCATCCTGCCGGTGAAGGGCCTGGTGGAGGACGCCATGAGCAACGTGACTTTTGTCTCCGTCGCCCTGCTGGCCACCGGCTTCATCCTCTTTTTCTCCGACCGGATGGCCAGGGGCCGCAAAAACGCCCGGAACGCCACCGTGGCGGACGCCCTGCTGGTGGGCTGCGCCCAGGCGGTGGGCACGCTGCCGGGCATCTCCCGGTCGGGCATCACCATCTCCGCCGGACTGCTCCGGGGCTTTGACCGCACCTTTGCCGTGCGCTTCTCCTTCCTCATGTCCCTGCCCGCCGTGCTGGGAGCCAACATCCTCAGCCTGAAGGACGCCCTGGAGGCGGGGGTCGACCTGGAGATGCTGCCCATCTACCTGGTGGGCATGGTGGTCTCCGGCGTGGTGGGCTATTTTGCCATCCGGCTGGTGAACTTGCTGGCCGACAAGGGCAAGTTCGGCAATTTCGCCTACTATTGCTGGGTGGTGGGCCTGGGCTCCCTCATCGCCAGCTTCGTGGTGAAGTAAGACTCCTGAAAGGATGGACCTACATGGCATCGACACAAAAGAAATCCACCGGAGGAAAGCGGACGGCCCCGTCCTCCTCCGGTAAGCGGGCCGGCGCTTCCGCATCCCGGAGCGGCGGGAGCCGGAAGGCCGCCCCGGCGCCCAAGCCCATCCGGCGGGAGGTGGGGGCGGGGGTGTGCATCCTTCTGGCCTTCCTCACTGCCCTGGGCTGCTTCCATGTGGACGCCTGGCTGATCGACCTATTCTGCAACCTGCTGCGGGGCCTGCTGGGCTACGGCTTTTGGGCCGTGCCCGTCATGCTGGCGGTCGCCGGAGGCATCCTGGCCTTCCACCGGGGCCGCCCGGTCCGGCTGCGGGTGTGGTGCGCCCTGCTGACCCCGGTGCTCTTCGGCTGCCTGCTCCACCTGTTCCTGGCCTCCGGCGAAGCCCTCGTCTGGGGCTGGTCCCTGTTCCCGGAGCTGTGGAAGAGCGGCGTGGCCATGACCAGCGGCGGCGCAGTCAGCGGCCTGCTGGCCCAGCTCTGCATCGCGGGCATCAGCAAATACGGGGCCGGCGCGGTTTTCATCGTGGGCACCGCCCTGCTGCTGCTGGCCGCCTTCAACCTGACGGTCGTGGATGTGGTGGACTACATCCGCAGCCGCCCCCACCCGGAATATGAGGAAGAGGAGCTCCCCGAGCCACCGCGCTCCCGCAGGACCCAGCGGCCGGAGCCCACCCCACAGGCCCAGTCCGCAGCCCGGCGGGCCGACATCGATATCCCGGTGGACGACGGGCCCCTGGCCGGGGAGGCCAGACCCCAGCCGGAGGAGGTCCTTACCCCCCGGAAGGAGCGGCTGTTCAACCGCAAGCCCTCGGTGCGCACTCCCGACCAGGTCCTCACTGGGGCGCGGCCCATGGAGGCCCCGCCTTCCGCGCCGGCGGCCCCGGCGGAGCCGGCCGTTTCTCCGGAAGTTCCGGACGCCTCCGCCCCCGTGCCGGCACCCTTTGCCCCGGCCCCCGCGGCCCCGGCGGCCCCGGTTCCCGACCCGACTCCCATGCCGGAGATCCAGCGGGAACCGGCTGTGGAGAAGGTGAAAAAGTCCGACGCCGCCCAGGCTGCCGCCGAGGTGGCTCAGGAGGTGGAGAAGAAGCTGGAGGAGGGTCGGGCGGCCTATCAGTACCCGCCGGTCTCCCTGCTGCTGGAGGGGGGCGGCGATGTGGGCGTGGGGGCGGCCAAGGAGCTGCAGGCCAACCAGGCCCGCCTGGCCGACACCATCCAGTCCTTCGGCGTGGAGGCCCGCATGGTCAACGTGGTGCGGGGCCCCTCGGTGACCCGGTACGAAATGGAGTTGGAGCAGGGGGTCAAGCTCAACAAGATCACCAATCTGGCCGACGACATTGCCCTGGCCCTGGGGGCCACCGGCGTGCGCATCGCCCCTATCCCCGATAAAATTTCCACCGTGGGCATCGAGGTGCCCAACAAGCTGGTGAGTCCCGTCCACATCCACGAGGTCATCGACTCCAAGGAGTTCCGGGACCACCCCTCCAAGGTGGCCTTTGCCGTGGGCAAGGACATCGGCGGCAGCTGCATCGTGGGCAACATCGCCAAGCTGCCCCACCTGCTCATCGCCGGCACCACCGGCTCCGGCAAGTCGGTGTGCACCAACTCCCTCATCATCTCCCTGCTCTACAAGGCCACCCCCGAGGAGGTCCGCCTCATCATGGTGGACCCCAAGATGGTGGAACTGGGCATCTACAACGGCATCCCCCACCTGCTCATCCCCGTGGTCACCGACCCCAAGAAGGCCGCCGGGGCTCTCCAATGGGCGGTGACCGAGATGATGAAGCGCTACCGGGCCTTTTCCGAGGTGGGGGTCCGGGACCTGGCTTCTTACAACGCCCACGCCGCCCGGACCGAGGGGATGGACAAGATGCCCCAGGTGGTGGTGGTGATCGACGAGCTGGCCGACCTGATGCTGGTGGCCGCCAAGGAAGTGGAGGAGTCCATCTGCCGGGTGGCCCAGATGGGCCGCGCCGCCGGAATGCACCTCATCATCGCCACCCAGCGGCCCTCCGCCGACGTGATCACCGGCCTGATGAAGGCCAACATCCCCAGCCGCATCGCCTTTGCCGTGGCCTCCTCGCTGGAGTCCCGCATCATTCTGGACACCACCGGTGCGGAGAAGCTGGTGGGCAAGGGCGACATGCTCTACTTCCCCCTGGGCTCCGGCAAGCCGCAGCGGGTCCAGGGCTGCCTCATCTCGGACGAGGAGGTGGCCGCCGTGGTGGAGTTTATCAAGAAGCAGTCCACCGCCGAGTACGACGAGGAGGTGCTCCACGAGATCGAGCAGCACGCCGCCGAGAAGGAGAAGGGCGCCAAGGGCGTGGGCGGCTCCGCCCCCGAAGAGGTGGGGGACGAGTACGACGAGCTGCTCCCCGCTGCCATCGAGGTGGTGGTGGACACCGGCATGGCCTCGGTATCCATGCTCCAGCGGCGGCTGAAGCTGGGCTATTCCCGGGCCGCCCGGCTGGTGGACCAGATGGAGGAGAAGGGCGTGGTGGGCCCCTTCGAGGGCTCCAAGCCCCGGCAGGTCCTCATCACCAAAGAGCAGTGGCAGGAGATGCAGTTCCGCCAGGGCATGGTGGACAAGGCCCCCGACCTGCCGCCCGGGATGCCCCCCCTCTCTGAGCCGGTGCCCGACGAGCTGGAATTTGAGGGGGACGCCATGCCCCAGAGCCGGGAGGCTCCCCCCTTCGACCTGTGAGGAGGGGGAACGACATGGAACCCTATGCGATCCTGCCTGCCACGGAGGAGGAGGTGGAGGCGGTCCACGCCGGACTGCGGGCCTATAACCGGAACTACTGTCCCGATGCAGAGGACCTGTCCCGGGCGGTCCGGGACGAGGCGGGCCGGGTCGTGGCCGGGACAGACTGCTTCCGCATGGGCACCCTGGTGCTGGTGGACGTCCTCTGGGTGGACGAGTCCTGCCGCGGCCAGGGCCTGGGGGCGCGGCTGCTGGCCGCCGCCGAGACCGACGGGCGCCGCCGGGGGGCCAGAAGGGTGGAGCTGAACACCTTCGGCTTTCAGGCCCCCGGCTTCTGTGAGAAGCTGGGATACCGGCTCATCGGCAGTGTGGAGCCCTCCGTGGGGGACTACGGACACTATTATTATGCAAAAGAGCTGACATAACGGCACACGTCCCCCGGAGGCAGCGCCTCCGGGGGACATTTGCGGCAGGGGACAAAAAGGAAGAACGAAACCGGGTTCAGGAGTGGCCTTTTGGGGGGGAGGCGTGGCAGCCGCCGCAGCAACTGGAACAGCTTCCGCCGCAGGCGGAACAGCCGCCGCCTCCGGTTTTGTGCCGACGGACCATGTGGCGTACGAGAAGGGTCACGCCGGCCAACAGAAGCAGACCGACGATGATGGTAGCAGGGGTCATGGAAAAAGCTCCTTTCTAGAGGGAAGGCTCAGGCGTGGACGGCGTCCACCGCCCGCAGCCGTTCGCCCTCGCCGCGGTAGCCCTTGCGGAAGAGCAGCCAGAGGTAGACAGCCAGCACGACCAGGGCGGCCGCCGTTCCGGCGCGGAAGCCGCCGCCGGTGAAGGCCAGGCCAAACTGGTACACCATCAGGGCGATGGTATAGGCGAACACGCACTGATAGCCTACGGCGAAGAGCGTCCATTTGGGGTTGTTCATCTCCCGCTTGATGGCGCCGATGGCGGCGAAGCAGGGGGCGCACAGCAGGTTGAAGATCAGGAAGGAATAGGCGGACAGGGTGGTGAAATGGGCGGCGATGGGGGCCAGTCCGGCAAAGTCGCCCTCCTCCACCATGCCGAGGGCGTCGCCCGCCACGCCGTAGAGGGAGCCGAACACACCCACGACCTCTTCCTTGGCCACCAGACCCATGACGGTGGCCACGACGGGCTGCCAGGTCTCAAAGCCCAGGGGCCGGAAGAGGAACAGGACGGCGGAGCCGATGACGGCCAGCAGGGAGTGGTCCATATCATCCACCAGGCCGAAGGAGCCGTCCACGAAGCCCAGATTGGAGGTGACCCAGATGAAGATGGAGGCCAGAACGATGACGGTGCCGGCCCGTTTGATAAAGGACCAGCCCCGCTCCCAGGTGCCACGCAGGATGTTGACGGCCTTGGGGGCGTGATAGGGGGGCAGCTCCATGACGAAGGGGGCGGGGTCGCCGGCAAACGGCTTGGTTTTCTTCAGGATGATGCCGGAGAGAACAATGGCGGCCACCCCGATGAAGTAGGCGGAGGGGGCCACCCAGGAGGCCCCGCCGAAGATGGCGCCCGCGATCAGGCCCACGATGGGCATCTTGGCGCCGCAGGGGATAAAGGTGGTGGTCATGATGGTCATCTTGCGGTCGCGGTCCTGCTCAATGGTGCGGGAGGCCATAATGCCGGGCACGCCGCAGCCGGAGCCGATGAGCATGGGGATGAAGGATTTGCCGGACAGGCCGAAGCGGCGGAAGATGCGGTCCATGATGAAGGCGACGCGGGCCATATAGCCGCAGTCCTCCAGGATGCACAGCATGAGGAAGAGCACCAGCATCTGCGGCACAAAGCCCAGCACGGCGCCCACGCCGCCCACGATGCCGTCCACAATCAGGCTGGTGAGCCAGTCGGCGGTGCCGATGCCGGCCAAGAAGCCGCCCAGGGGGGCTTGAATCCACTCGGCCACGAAGGTGTCGTTGGTCCAGCCGGTGAGGATGTCGCCCACGGTGCTGATGGAGATGTAATAGACCACGTACATCACCACGGCGAAGATGGGCAGGGCCAGCCAGCGGTTGGTGACGATGCGGTCGATCTTGTCCGAGGGGGACAGGCCGGAGCGGCCCTTTCTGACGCAGCGGGCCACCAGCTTGGAGATGTATTCGTAGCGCTCGTTGGTGATGATGGACTCCCTGTCGTCGTCCATGGCGGTCTCACAGGTCTTGACGACGGCGGCCACCTGATCCGCGGTCTCGGCGCTCAGGGGCAGGGAGGCGAGCACCTTCTCATCCTGCTCGAAGAGCTTGACTGCGTACCAGCGGACGCTTTCCGCCGGCACCAGGCCGGAAATTTGGCCCTCGATCTCACCCAGCGCATCCTCCACCACCGGGGCGAAGGCGTGCTTGGGGGTGAAAGGCCCGCCGGCGGCGGCCACCTGAGCGGCCTTCTCGGCCGCGGCGATGCAGCCCTCTCCCTTGATGGCGGAGGTCTCTACCACCGGACAGCCCAGAGCGGCGGACAGCTTGGCCCCGTCAATTTGGTCTCCGTTTTTCCGCACCACGTCCATCATGTTTAGGGCAATGACCACGGGGATACCCAGCTCCAGAAGCTGGGTGGTGAGGTACAGGTTGCGCTCGATGTTGGAGGCGTCCACCAGGTTCAGGATGACGTCGGGCTTCTCCTGGATGAGGTAATTCCGGGCCACCACCTCCTCCAGGGTGTAGGGGGACAGGGAGTAAATGCCGGGCAGGTCCATAATGGACACGTCCTTGCGGCCCTTCAGCCTGCCCTCTTTCTTCTCCACCGTCACGCCCGGCCAGTTGCCCACGAATTGGTTGGCGCCGGTTAGGGCGTTGAACATGGTGGTTTTGCCGCAGTTGGGATTGCCCGCCAGGGCAATGGTAATCGACATGTTCGAATTCCTCCTCCTTAGTTAGTTTTGGCTAACCGAATCTGAAATACATGGGGCGGTTTCGGACCGCCCCGTTACTCCACCTGGATGCTCTCGGCGTCTCCTTTTCGGATGGACAGCTCGTAGCCGCGGACGGTGACCTCCACCGGGTCGCCCAGGGGGGCTACCTTGCGGACATACACCGACGTGCCCTTGGTGATGCCCATGTCCATGATGCGCCGCCGGAGGGCGCCCTCGCCGCCCAGCCGGACCACCTTGACGGTCTGACCGGGCTTTACGCTTTTTAAGGTCTGCATTTCCAATCCTCCTGTACTCACACAAAAATACGGTTGGCCATACTTTTGCTCAGGGCCACCCGGGTGTTCTTCACGTTGACGATCAGGTTGCCGCCCAGCTCAGAGATCACGGTTACCGACCCGCCCTCCACAAAGCCCAGACTGGCCAGAAATCGCCGGGTCTCGTCCCTCCCGCTGATTTTCCGGACGGTGGTTTCGGCGCCCGGTACCGCCATAGACAACGGCATGATACAGATCACCTCCTGAATTTAGTCAAGCCTAACTCTCGGGGAAAGGCGTGGAGGTTAGAAGGCGCTAACCTCCGGGAACGTGGATAGTTTACCATCGCTAACCACAGATGTCAATCCCTATTTTGGAAAATTGTTTGGAAGCGGCGGATGGTTGACAGAGGAGGGCGTATATGATAAAGTAAAGGCGGTTAGCTACCTCTAACTTTTGAAAGGAGTGAACTTTATGACGCAATCGCTGCTCTGGGCGGCCGGGGGCACGGGGTTTACCTTCCTGATGACCTCTCTGGGCGCCGCAGTGGTGTTCTTTTTTCGCAGGCAGGTGACGGCCTCGGCCCAACGGATCTTTCTGGGATTCGCCGCCGGGGTGATGATCGCCGCCTCGGTCTGGTCTCTGCTTATCCCCGCCATTGAGGAGGCCGAGGGGGCTGGGCAGGTGGGGTGGGTCCCGGCGGCGGGCGGGTTTGTTTTGGGTGTGGCCTTCCTGATGGCGCTGGACGGCATCCTGCCCCACCTCCACCCCGGCGCACGGGAGCCGGAGGGAGCCAGGAGCAAGCTGCACCGGACCACCCTGCTCATCTTCGCCGTCACTCTGCACAACATTCCGGAGGGTATGGCGGTGGGCCTGTCCTTTGCCCTGGCGGCCCAGCACAATGACCCGGCCCTCTACGCCGGAGCCATGGCGCTGGCAGTGGGCATGGGCATCCAGAACTTTCCCGAAGGGGCGGCCATCGCGCTACCCCTGCGGCAGGAGGGCGTGGGCCGGACGAGAGCCTTCCTGTGGGGCAGCCTGTCCGGGCTGGTAGAGCCGGTGTTCGGCCTCCTCACCGTCCTCCTCGCCGGGAGCATCCAGCCCCTGATGCCCTGGTTGCTCTCCTTTGCGGCGGGGGCCATGCTCTATGTGGTGGTAGAGGAGCTGATTCCCGAGGCCCACCTGGGGGAGCACTCCAACGTGGGCACCCTGGGGGTCATGGGAGGCTTTTTGGTGATGATGATTCTGGACGTGGCCCTGGGATAGATGTCTGCGTGCGCCGTCTGAGCCGGGCGGCGCGCTTGCATCTTGACGCCTTGGGCGGTATGATAAGGACAAGAAAACGGCGGGAGGGACGCGCCATGCTCATTGCGGATCTGCATATCCACTCCAAGTATTCCCGGGCCACCAGCAAGGACTGCGGGCCGGAGGCCCTGGACCTATGGGCCCGGAAGAAGGGCATTGGTCTGGTGGGTACCGGGGACTTTACCCACCCGGCCTGGCGGGCCGAGCTGCGGGAAAAGCTGCTCCCCGCCGGAGGGGGACTCTATACGCTGAAGGACGGGGGGACGGGCGGTCCGCCGGGGGCGGAGCCGCCCCGGTTCGTGGTCACCGGAGAGATCAGCACCATTTACAAAAAAGACGGCAGGACCCGCAAGGTCCACAGCCTGATTCTGCTGCCCTCCCTGGAGGCCGCCGAGGACCTGTCCCACCGGCTGGAGGCCATCGGCAATCTCCACTCCGACGGGCGGCCCATCCTGGGGCTGGACTGCCGGGATCTGCTGGAGATCACGCTGGAGTCCTGCCCCCAGGCGGTGTTCGTCCCCGCCCACATCTGGACGCCCCATTTTTCGGTGTTCGGAGCTTTTTCCGGATTCAGCACGCTGGAGGAGTGCTTCGGGGACCTGACGGGCCACATCCGCGCGCTGGAGACAGGCCTGTCCTCTGACCCGCCCATGAACGGGCGGCTGTCGGCTCTGGACGGCTATCGGCTCATCTCCAACTCCGACGCCCACTCCCCGTCCAAGCTGGGCCGGGAGGCCAATCTGCTGGACATCGAGCCCTCCTATTCCGCCCTGGCGGCGGCCATCCAGGAGGGGAAGGGGCTGGTCGGGACCCTGGAATTTTTTCCGGAGGAGGGAAAGTACCACTTTGACGGCCATCGGAACTGCCAGCAGTGCCTGAGCCCGGCGGAAACGGCGGCGGCGGGGGGCCGGTGCCCCGTCTGCGGCAGAAAGCTGACCATCGGGGTGCTCCACCGGGTGGAAGAGCTGGCCGACCGACCGGAGGGCGTTGTGAGGCCGGACGCACCATACTTTGAAAGCCTGGTCCCCCTGCCCGAGGTCATTGCCGCCTCGGAGGGGTGCTCCGCCGCCTCCAAAAGGGTGGAGGCCAAGTATGAACGCCTGCTCCATGCGCTGGGGCCGGAGTTTTACATTTTGCGCCAGGCCCCTCTGGAGGACGTCGGCCGGACGGCGGGCCCCTGCGTGATGGAGGGCATTCGCCGCCTGCGGCAAGGGCGGGTGGAGCGGACCCCTGGCTACGACGGGACCTATGGCAAGATTCAGCTTCTGGACCCGGCGGAGCGGGAGGCCCTGAACGGACAGGTGAGCCTGTTTGGGGTGTCCCCGGCGGCGAAACGGCGGGGACTGGTGGCCGCCCCAAGCGCCGCTGCCGCGGAGAAACGCCCGGCGGCCGAGGAACCGGAAGGGGAGGCCGGTCCCCTGGCGGGGCTCAACGCCGAACAGCGCGCCGCCGTTCTGGACGAGAGCCGGGCCGTGGCGGTGGTGGCCGGGCCCGGCACCGGAAAGACCAAGACGCTGGTGTCCCGCATCGCCTGGATGATCGGGCAGCGGGGCATCCGGCCTGCCGAGATCACCGCCGTCACCTTTACCAATCAGGCGGCGGGAGAGATGCGGGCCCGGCTGGAGCAGGAGCTGGGGAAGAGAGCCGTCCGGGGCCTCACCGTGGGCACCTTCCACGCCATTGCGCTGGATCTGCTGAGGCAGAGGCGAGAGCCGGTCCGACTGCTGGCCGAGCAGGACGCTCTGGCCGAGGCAGCGGGAGTACTGGAGGCCTTGGGGCACAAGGGCTCGCCGCGGAAGCTGCTCCAGGAGGTCTCCCGTCGGAAAACCGGCCTGAAGCTGGAAGGCGGCGGGGACGAGGCGGCCTGCACCGCCTATGCCGCCCGGCTGAAGGAGCTGGGTGCGTTGGATTTTGACGACCTGCTCCTGGCTGCCCTGGCGGCGGCGGAGGAGGGCGCGCCGGACCGGCGTTTCCGCCACCTGCTGGTGGACGAGTTCCAGGACATCGACGGTCTGCAGCTCCGGCTGGTGGGGGCCTGGAACCGGGAGGGGGAGAGCCTCTTCGTCATCGGGGACCCGGATCAGTCCATCTACGGCTTTCGGGGCTCCGCCGCCAACTGCTTTGCCGCCCTGGCGGCGGAGTATCCCGGCCTGAGTACCGTCCGGCTGGTGCAGAATTACCGCTCCACCCCGGAGATCCTGGGCTGCGCCCTGCCGGTCATCGGCAAAAATCCCGGGCCCACCCGTAGGCTGGAGCCCAACCGGGCCCAGGGCGCCCGGCCTCTGCTGGTCACCGCCGACAGCGAGTGGAGCGAGGGTGCATTCATCGCCAAGGAGATCGGGCGTATGGTGGGGGGCGTGGACATGGTGGAGTCCGACCGCTGCGCGCCCCGGAGCGACCGGGACAAGCCCTGGAGCTTCGGCGATATGGCGGTGCTCTACCGAACCCACCGGCAGGCTGAGCTGGTGGAACAGTGCCTGGCCCGGGAGGGCATCCCCTGCGTGGTCGCCGGCCGGGAGGATTTTTTGAGCCATCCCCGGGTGCGGGCGGCGCTGGACTTCTTCCGGCGGCTGATGGACGGCGGGGTCCGGGAGGGGGAGGAGGCCTGGGCAGCCCACTTTTTGCCCGGACTGGGGACCGAGAAGCCCCGACGGCTGCTGGAGGACTGGGCGGAGCGGTCGGGCTGCCGGGAGGAAGGCGCGGTGGAGAAGCTGCTCCACACCGCGGTATTCCACGCCACCATGGCCGAGCTACTCAATACCCTGACATTGGGCGAGGAGGGAGACGTGCGCCGCAGCGGCCGGCGCCGCTACGAGACCGGGGCGGTTATCCTGATGACCCTCCACGGTGCCAAGGGGCTGGAGTTCCCGGTGGTCTTTCTCTGCGGCATCCGTGAGGGGGTCCTCCCACTGGAGAGCAAAGGGCGGCCAAGCGATCCGGAGGAGGAGCGGCGGCTGTTTTACGTGGGCATGACCCGGGCCAGGGACGAGCTGATCCTGCTCACCGGCCGGGAACCCTCCCCCTTTCTGGCGGACATCCCGGCGGGCCGGGTCCGGAGGCTGGCCGCCAATGGCCGGCACAGGCCGGAGAACAGGCAGCTCAGCCTGTTCGACCTGCGGTAGGATTTTTTACACAAGCCGCGTTGTATCCGGCGGCGTCCCGTGCTATAATCAAACCATAAATTGGAACTCAAAGGGGAGGTCACGGTATGAAAAAAACGGAGGCGTACAGCCCGTCCGACTTGCGCTATCTCCAGCTCCTGGCCCGCCAATATCCCACCGTGCAGGCGGCCAGCACCGAGATCATCAATTTGCAGGCCATTATGAATCTGCCCAAGGGGACCGAGCACTTCATCTCCGACATCCACGGGGAGTACGAAGCCTTCCTCCACATCCTAAACTCCGCCTCCGGCGTGGTGCGGGAGAAGATCGACGAACTGTTTGAGTCCACCGTTTCCCGGGCGGACCGGGACCAGCTTGCCACCCTCATCTACTATCCGGCGGAGAAGCTGGAAGAGCTGCGGGACGAGATCGACGACATGAGCGAATGGTACCGCATCACCCTCCACCGGCTCATCGAGGTGTGCCGCCTGGCCACCTCCAAGTACACCCGTTCCAAGGTCCGCAAGGCCCTGCCGCCGGAATACGCCTACATCATTGACGAGCTGCTCAACACCAACTACGAGGTTCACGATAAAAAGGACTACTACGAGAACATCATCAACACCATCATCGACATCGACCGGGCCGAGGACTTCATCGAGGCGGTGTGCGGGGTCATCAAGCGCATGGTGGTGGACCAGCTCCACGTGGTGGGGGACCTGTTCGACCGGGGGCCCCGGGCGGACATCATTCTGGACGCCCTGATGGAGCACCCCAATGTGGACATCCAGTGGGGCAACCACGATGTGCTGTGGATGGGGGCCGCCACCGGCAGCCGCACGGCGGTGGCCACCGTGCTGGCCAACTCCATCCATTACAACAACCTGGAGGTCATCGAGACGGGCTACGGCATCTCCCTGCGGCCCCTGGCCCTCTTCGCCAACGAGGTGTATAAGGACTGCGACTGCTCCTGCTTCCAGGCCAAGTTTGCCGGGGACGACGCCGAGCACTACACCGAGAAGGACAAGGCCCTGGCCGCCCGGATGCACAAGGCCGTCACCGTCATCCTCTTCAAGCTGGAGGGGCAGAAGATCCTGCGCAACCCCGGCTTCGGCATGGAGGACCGGCTGCTGCTGGACAAGATCGACTACGACAGCCAGACCATCGCCATCGGCGGCCACACCTACGCGCTGGCGGATACCGATTTCCCCACGGTGGACCGGGAGCACCCCTATGAGCTGTCCGGGGAGGAGTCAGAGCTCATCGCTCAGCTCACCGCCTCCTTCCAGCGCAGCGAGAAGCTCCAGCGCCATGTCCGGTTCCTGTACTCCAAGGGCGGGCTGTATAAGGTGTGCAACGGCAACCTGCTGCTCCACGGCTGCGTCCCCCTCACCGCCGACGGCAAGCTCCAGACCTTCTCCATCGGCTGCAGGGACTTGGGGGGCAGGGCCTTTCTGGACCACGCCGAGCGGGTGGCCCGTCAGGGCTACTATGCCAAACCGGGCTCGCCCGAGCGCATTCTGGGCCAGGATTTCCTGTGGTTCCTTTGGGCCGGGCGCAACGCGCCCACCTTCGGGCGGGACCGGATGACCACCTTTGAACGGCGGCTCATCAAGGACGAGTCGGCCTGGACCGAGCCCAAAAACGCCTACTATACCTACTACAACGACCCGGAGGTCTGCGACCGGCTGCTGCGGGAGTTCGGCCTGCAAGGGCCCCACTGCCACATCATCAACGGCCACATCCCAGTAAAGTCCAAAAAGGGGGAGAGCCCCATCAAGGGGGGCGGCAAGCTCATCGTCATTGACGGCGGCTTCTGCCGGGCCTACCAGCCCACCACCGGCATCGCCGGGTACACGCTGATCTATAACTCCAACTGCATCCGCATCGTCTCGCACCAGCCCTTCGCCGGCCGGCGGAACGCCATCCGGGAGAATGTGGATATCGCCTCCTCCTCCGAGGTTTTTGAGCGGATGGAGAAGCGCATCAAGATCGCCGAGACCGACGTGGGCGCCCAGCTCCAGAAGCAGGTGGACGACCTGAAGGCCCTGCTGCGGGCCTACAGGATGGGCGCGGTCACCGAGGACCACAAGAGCTGACGCGGAAAATGAAAAACCGCCCGGAACGGCTTGCCGTTCCGGGCGGGCTTTTTGCCTCTTACAGCGCGAAGGTGAACAGGGGGATATCCCTGGCGTCGCCGGGATAGGCGGTGTAGGTGGCGGCCATCAGGTCCATGGTGGCGTCGTATACGTCGGTACACCATACCGACATGCTGTCGGCGCCGTCCAGAAAGCGGGAAGCCGACTGGAGGAAGTCGTATTGGGGCAGGTTGATAAAGACCTTCAGGAACCTGGGCTCCAGGCCGGGCTGAATGCGCAGATAGTCAAAGACAAAGTGGGAACGCAGGTAGTCCAGGGTGGGGGTGATGTCGTCAATGAGGGAGCAGGGGATGTAGGTGTAATCCAGCGACTCGTTGCGCTCGCCGTCCTTGTTGGCCAGGATGATCTCGTAAAAGGGGGTGCCCTCCTCCACCTTGGCCCGCTCGGCCAGCTCGGGATAGGCCCCCATCACACGAAACTGGAGGAGCTGATGGTGACGGCTGCCGGTGACATCCAGCTTGACCGCGGAGGCGAAGGCCTTGGCGCTGGTGGATAGATGGGGGTGGGCGCACACGAAGGTGCCCCGGCCCCGGACCCGCTCCAGCAGGCCCATGAGGGCCATCTCCTTGATGGCCTTGTTGGCGGTGATGCGGGAGACGGAGAATTGCTCGGCCAGCTCCGTCTCCGAGGGAATCTTGCCGCCCACCGGGTATTCTCCGCTGCGGATCTTTTCCGAGACATAATGCTGGATTTTCATATAACCGGGGGTGGCGTTCTCCTGGCTGTGCATACCGATGATCTCCCTTTGGGTTCTGTCTCCAATGTGGAGGCAAAAATGGTAGGACCATTCTCTCACAAATATTATATGGCCTCCACGGAATTTGTCAACACAGGCGGCGCCAATTTGTATATATTTTTGCAGATATGTATAGAGTTTATAGGGCTAAGGAGAGAAAGTGGAGGGAAAGGTTTCCTTTCAGGTGGCTTCGTGTTACAATACATAGCAACGATTTGACCGGAGAAGGGAGGACGAGCATGGACAGACGGCAGATCGCGGCACGGGCGCTCCAGTTCCCGCTGACCATCCTGTGGCTGGAAGGCGTGATCCGGCTGACTTGTGTGGGCGCTCTGGCCGGGCGCGGGTTGGCCTACACCCTCCTGTTCGGCCTGTCCGGCGGGCTGGCCTGCGGGGTTTTGGCCTGCCTGTGGGGTCCCAGGGGCAACCGGCGGGCTGCCTTTTTCCTCACCGGGCTGCTGACGGTGTGGTATATGGCCCAGGCTGCCTACTTCCGGGTGTTCAAGACCTTTTTGACGCTGGATACCGTCACCCTGGCGCGAAGCGCCATGACCGACTACTGGCCGGTGGCCCTCTCGGGCATTCTGGGGGCGCTGCCCATCCTGGCCCTGCTGGCCGTGCCGCTGCTGCTGCTGTGCCTATGGGAGCGGCGGGGCCGCCGGAAGGGGCGCAGGGAGCGGTCCACCCGCCCGTCCTGTTTTGCTCATACCCCCCGGGCCCTGGCGGCCTGCCTGCTGGTGGGGGCAGCGGTAGTCCAACTCACCGCCGTGCTGGCCGTGGCGGCTGACGACCGGGGTATCCAGTCCCCCAGCGAGCTCTACCGGGGGCCGGTGGAGCCCGAGCTCTCGGTGTCGCACTTCGGAGTGCTGACCACCCTGCGCCTGGACGCCCAGCAGCTCCTGGCGGGGGAGCTGCCGGAGCTGGAGCTTGAACCTCCGGTGGGGCGGCCCGCCGCGCCGATGCCCGTCCGCCCGGAGCTGCTGGCCTGGCCGGAGCCCCCGTCGGAGTCCCGGAAGTCCGCCTATGCGCCCAATGTGCTGGACATCGACTTTGCCGGGCTGCTGGCGGAGGAGACCGACCCCGCGGTGGCGGAGCTGCACCAGTATTTCAGCCAGCGGCCCCCCACTTTGAAAAATGAGTATACCGGCCGGTTTGCGGGGAAAAACCTGCTGTTCATCACCGCCGAGGGCTTTTGGAAATATGCGGTGAACGAGACCTATACCCCCACGCTTTGGAAGCTGGCCCACGAGGGCTTTGTCTTTGAAAATTTCTACACCCCCCTGTGGTGGAAGTCCACCACCGACGGAGAGTATACGGTGTGCACCTCGCTGATCCCCACCAGCGCCCGGCGGTCCTTCCAGGCCTCGGCCGGGAACGACATGCCCTTCTGCATGGGCTGGATGCTGCGGGACCGTGGCTATCCTACCGCCGCCTACCACGACCATACCTGGACCTATTACGATCGGAATCTCTCCCACCCCAACATGGGCTACGATTTTTATGCCCTGGGCCACGGGCTGGAGGTGACGGAGAGCTGGCCGGAGTCCGACCTGGAGATGATGCAGCGCACCATCCCCAAGGCCCTGGCGGGGGAGAAGCCGTTCCATAACTACTACATGACGGTCAGCGGCCACATGAACTACAACTTCACCGGCAACGCCATGTCCATCAAGCATCAGGCCGAGGTGGCGGAACTGGACATGAGTGAGGAGGCCGCCGCCTACCTCGCCTGCAACATGGAACTGGACCAGGCCCTGGCCTATACGCTGGAGGAACTGAAAAAGGCGGGGGAGCTGGAGAACACGGTGATCTGCCTGTCCGGCGACCATTACCCCTACGGCATGGACCCGGCCACCTGGGACGAGTTCTATGGCGGGCATATGGACACCGATTTTGAGGTCTATCACAGTACGCTGATCCTCTGGTCGGGCGATATGACCGAGCCCGTGGTGATCGAAAAGCCCTGCGAGAGCCTGGACATTCTGCCCACCCTGCTCAACCTGTTCGGGCTGGAGTACGACTCCCGGCTGCTGGCGGGGCGGGACATCCTGGCCGACGAGCCGGGCCTGGTGATCTTCTCCAACAGGAGCTTTCTCACCGACCTGGGGCGGTACAATGCCCGCACCGATACCTTTGCGCCCAACGAGGGGGCGGCGGTGCCGGATGGATACGCCGTGGAGGTCTATCAGCAGGTAAGGGACCTGTTTGCCTACTCGGTGGCCGTTTTGGACGAGGACTATTACAGCCGGCTAGACCTGTATCCCGGGCGGGCGCGGGTCAGCCGGAGCGATATGGGAGGAATGTAAGAATGCAGACGTTGGACCGACTGATGACCTATCTGGAACACAGCCCCAGTCCCTTTCACGCGGCGGCCAGCGCCGCCGCGCTGCTGGAGGAGGGCGGATTTGTCCGGCTGGAGGAGGGGGATGCCTGGGCCCTGAAGCCCGGGGGACAGTATTATGTTACCCGCAACCAGTCCAGCCTCATCGCCTTCCGGCTGCCCGGCGGCCCTCTGACCGGCTGGCGCATGACCGCCGCCCACAGCGACTCACCCACCTTCCGGGTAAAGAACGACGGCATGGGCGGGGACAAGCGCTATGCCAGGCTGGAGGTGGAGGGTTACGGCGGCATGAACTGCGCTTCCTGGCTGGACCGGCCTCTGACGGTAGCGGGCCGGGTGGTGGTGCGCACCCCGGAGGGGGTGGAGAGCCGCCTGGTGTATCTGGACCGGGACCTGCTCACCATCCCCAGCCTGGCCATCCATCAGCAGCGGGACGTGAACAAGGGTCATGAGTACAACCTCCAGCGGGACATGCAGCCGCTCTTCGGCCTGAACGGCGCGGGGGAGGACCTGGGGGAACAGCTTGCCCGGGCGGCGGGGGTGGAGTATGGGGACCTGCTCTCCACCGACATTGTGCTGTGTCCCCGGCAGAAGCCGGTGCGGCTGGGGGCGGCGGGGGAGCTTTTCCAGGCCCCCCGCATCGACGACCTGGCCTGCGCTTACGCCACCTTGGAGGGCCTGCTCCGGGCCGGACCCAACCCGGCGGCGGGGCAGGTCTACTGCCTCTTCGACAACGAGGAGGTGGGCAGCGGCACCCGCCAGGGGGCCATGAGCAGCTTCCTGCCCGACGTGCTCGCCCGGGCGGCTCTGGCTCTGGGCCTGGGGGAGGAGGAGCGGAGGCGGGCCCTGGCCAACAGCCTGCTCCTCAGCGCCGACAACGGCCATGCCGTCCACCCCAATTTTCCGGAGAAGGCCGACCCGGAGAACCGGGTCTACCCCAATGGCGGCGTGGTGGTCAAGCTCAACGCCAGCCAGAAGTACACCACAACCGGCCTCACCGCCGGGCTGTTCCGGGCCGTCTGCCAGCGGGCCGGGGTACCGGTGCAGGTCTTTGCCAACCGGGCCGACGAGCCCGGCGGCTCCACCCTGGGCAACCTGCTCAGTCACGCCGTCAGCATCCCCATGGTAGACATCGGCATGGCACAGCTCGCCATGCACGCCGCCGTGGAGACGGCGGGGAGCCAGGACCCGGAGCACCTCTCCCGGGCCTGTACGGCCTTTTTTGAAGCGAACTTCACCCAGTGCGCCGACGGCCGGTATGTACTTGGCTGAGGGGACGGGGAGATGAGACCGGAGCATTATGAGCGGGCCGCTTTGGCGCAGGGCTTTCTGGCTCATTTGCCCCAAAACCTGGCACCGGAACAAAGCCAATCGGCGTTGAAGGCCTTGGGATTCAAGCCTTTTCGCTTTGTTCGGTGCGCATTAAAAGAAAGACTGTTGTGTGGCAGAAGTGCGTAAATCCAGATTTGGATTTACGCACTTCTGCCTTTATTCTTATGTCTCGGGAGGTCCTTATCTGGCCACGGAGCCCCTCGGAAAGCTGCCGCTCAAGTTCTCAGCGCCCTGTGTGCTGTCCAGGCGAGGGAGCGATCTCTACCACATCGTGGATCAAATCTTTATCGGGCAGAGCGTGGGCTGTCCGGGCAACGCTGATACCAACGCGGAATCCATTTGGCTCGCAGTGGAGCGCCTGTTTTGACGGCCGGAACAGCAAACCCGGCCCGGTCCAGTTCATCGCGGTAGAGGCATCCCCTCCCGCCGGCAGGGCGGGAGGGGATGAAAGACCTTTATTTGCGGAACAGGCCGGTGATGGCATTCCAGAAGTCCCGGAACATGGCGGCGACGCGGCTCCAGAAGGTGCCCTGATCGGCGCTCTGCTGGGAGAGGGTCTGCTGGGATTCCTCCTCGTCCGCCTTGATCTCCTGGGTACGCATGATGTACTGGACGCTCTGGGGATTGCCGTTCTGCGCCGAGGTGAGGGAGACCGGGACCGCCCCGGCGTCCATCAGCAGCAGGTTGTTGTCCCCGCCGGTGTGGCTGTCCCACTCGTCGTCGATGAGGCTGGTAATGGTGTCCTTAGCGTTGCGGATGGTGCCGGTCTGCTCCAGTCCGGCGGTGGAGCGCCGCAGGGCGTCGCTGAGCCCGCTGAGGGTCTGGCGGGTGCCGTCATCCAGGCTGGGGCCGCTCTGCTTCAGCAGGGCTTCTGCCGAGGAGAGAAAGGCATGGGTGTCCTTCAGGGCCGCCTGGGTGGTGTCGGAGAGGGCCTTGGCGTCGGTCAGGGCCTGCTGGGCCTGGGGCTCGTAGGTGTTCAGGGTGTCGTCCAGCTTCTGGACCAGATCCAGGGCGGTATCGGCGTTTTGGGTCACCCGGTCGGCCAGGTCGCCCAGCTCGTCCAGGTGGTCCAGCAGTCCGGCGGCGTCCCCTTCATGGGCCTTCAAATCCTTTAAGAGGTCGGAAGCCAGCTTGGACAGGCGGGTCAGGTCGTCGCTGAGTCCATCCTCGCCCAGAGCGATGGTGAGGCTCTGGAGGTCGTCCACCACGTTGGCGGTGGGCTTGGCCAGGCCGGAGACCAGGGAGTTAACCTCGTCGATCTTGTCGTTGACCCCGGGGATGGCGCTGTTGGCGGTGTCCAGCAGCTTGAGCTGCTCTTCAAAGTCGGCTTCCTGGGACATCTCCAGCAGCTTTACGGCCAGTTGGGCCTCCTCGGCGGTCTTGCCGGGGCCGCCCATCTCCGTGGGGATCATCAAAAACTGCTCAAAGGTGGTGCCCTCCGGCAGCAGACCGGCGGCCAGCATCTGGTCGTAGGTGGCCTTTCCGGCCTGGACCTCCTCCAGCTTTTCCAGGATCTGCTCCGAGGAGGTAAAGCCGCCGATGTGGATGGTATCCACCTCAGAGACCCCCTTGGCGCCCTTCAGAGCGCTCTCCAGCTTGGCCAGGCTGCGCTCCAGGTCCTCCAGGGCGTCGCTCATATCGCTGAAGTCGTTCTCCAGGTTCCCGGCGATCTGGGCGGCCTCCTTGTTGTAGGACTCGATGCTGCCCGCCAGCTCCTTGAGCTTTTTGGTGTCGGACTGGAGATTTTGGATGGATTTCCGGGCGGCGGAGAGCTCAGGCTTGAGGGCCACCGCGTTCTCCGTCAGGGCGGTGAGGGTGCCGGTGGTGTCGGTCAGGGCCTGAGAGGCGGTGTCCAGGTGGCCGTTCAGGGGGGCCAGGGCCCCGTTCAGGGCGTCCAGGTCAGCCAGAGCGGCGTCGGCGCTGTCGTAGACCTGCCCCTTGCCGCTGGAGATGGTGCCCCGGGCGGCGTTGAGCCGATCCAGGCCGCTGGCGGTGGCGTTGAGGCTGCCGCTCATGCCGTCCAAGGTGTTGAGGATCACGTCCATACTGTCGTTGATGGCGTCGTAGGAGTCCTCCACCTTTTCCTTGGCTTCCCGCAGATCCGCGATCTGGTCGAGCTGCTGGAGGGTGGCGGGGACGGCCAGCAGCACCAAGCCGGAGAAGGAGAAGTCGTCGCTGCCCACCCGGATGGCAAAGTGCTGCTCCTCGCCGGGCATGACCATGAACAGGACGGTGCGCAGGTTGCCCACGAGCTGGACCTCGGCCCCCGGAGCCTCCAGGGAGAGGATGTCGTCGGCGTTGAAGGCGGTGGCGGCGGTGAGGACCAGGTTGTTGCGGCTGTACTCCGAGGCGTTGGGGTTGGGCAGCACGTCCAGGTCGATCTCCACCAGGCCGGTCTTGCCCGCCAGGTCCTCGGCCAGGGCCGGGGCGCCGTTGAGCTTATAGGATACCGAGAAGGTCCAGGGCAGGTCATGGAAGGGCTGCTGGGTCTTGCCCTCGAAGTAGAACCGGGACGGGGCGTCCTCCCCCAGATCGAAGGTGACCGTGCCGTCAGACACGGTGGGGGTGCGGTCGTCGGTGAGGTTGATGATGTCGTCGTAGGTGCCGTAATCGGTAAGGCTGGTGTGACCGTTGGTCTGGTAGCTCTTGACCACGCTGGCGTCCATCAGGCCGCCGTAGTAGTCCAGGGTGGCGTAATAGGACTCGTCGCAGACGGGCTCCAGCTCTCCCGCGGCCAGGGCGGAGGTGCACAGCGGGGCGGCGGCCAGAACGGCGGCGAGGAGCAGCGCCAAGGGGCGCCGATAAGGGGTTTTCATAGGGAACGATCTCCTTTCAGTGTTTTTCGGCGGCGGTGAGGGCGGCCTCGCCGGTTTTGGATGCTTTGGAGGCCTTGGACGGCTTGGCCTTCCGCCACCACAGGGTGGTTTTGGAGATGATGGGCTCAAAGACCACCAACACGGAGGGCAGGATGAACATGCTGATCAGGGCGGAGATGATGGCGCCCCGGGACAGCATCAGGCAGATGCTGCTGACGATGTCCATGGTAGAGATCAGCGCAACGCCCAGGGTGGAGCAGAAAAAGACCAGAGCGCTGGTGAGGATGGAGACGTCGGACGAAGCGGCGGCGATCTGGATGGCCTCCTTGCGGTCCCTCCCCTTTTGCAGCTCCTCCTGGAACCGTGTGGTCATCAGGATGGCGTAGTCCACCGTGGCGCCGAGCTGGACGCAGCCGATGACCGTGGGGGCCACGAAGGCGATCACCGTTCCGGTGAAGTAGGGGATGCCCTGATTGATGAAGATGGCCAGCTCGATGGTGGCCACCAGCAGGATGGGAACGGTGAGGGAGCGGAAGGTAAAGGCCACGATGATGAGAATGGCGAGGATGGACAGATAGCTGGTGATCCGGAAGTCGGAGTCGGACACGGTGATGAGGTCGTCGGTCATGGCGGCCTCGCCGGTGATATAGGCGCCGGGGTCGTAGGTGTGGAGCAGCTCGGTCAGCTCGGCGAGCTGCTGAGAGACCTCGTTCGAGGCGGTGACGTATTCGGAGTTGACCATCAGCATCTGATAGCCCTCCGCCTTGCACAGCTCCTTCACGTCGTCGGGGATGAAGAAGTCCGGGATGGTCCCGCTGATGAGCTTGTCGTAGGCCACCACGCTGGTGATGCCGGGGATGTCGTCGATGGCCTCCTCCAGCTCCTTCATTTTGGCCCGGCTCAGGTCGTCACGCATCACGATGAAGTGGGACGAGGCCATGTTGAACTCATCCTTGAGCTTGTCGGTGGCCACGATGGAGGGCATGTCCTGGGGCAGGGACTGGTCCAGCTTGTAGTAGACCTGCGTGTGGTTGTTGGAATAGACAGCGGGGAGGAACAGAACCAGGAAGAGCCCCACGAAGAAATGCCGGTGCCGGACCACGAAGGCGTTTAGCTTTTCGAAGTTGGGCTTGAGAGCCGGATGGCGGTATTTCCGGATGGCGCCGTCCATCTGCAGCAGGATGGAGGGCAGCACCAGTACCACGGTGGCCACGCCCAGCACCACGCCCTTGGCCATGACGATGCCCAGGTCCATGCCCAGGGTCAACCGCATGAAGCACAGGGCCAAAAAGCCCGCGATGGTGGTCAGGGAGCTGCCGGACAGGGACTTGAAGGCGGCCACGATGGAGGTGGCCATGGCGTCCCGCTTGTCCGCGTGGCGGGGGACCTCCTCCACATAGCGGTGGTAGAGGAAGATGGAGTAGTCCATGGTGACGCCCAGTTGCAGCACCGCCGCGATGGCCTGGGTGATGAAAGAGATCTCACCCTTGAAGAAGTTGGTGCCGAAGTTATAGATCACGGCCAGGCCGATGCTGCACATCAGGGCCACCGGCAGCGCCCAAGACTCCATCATCACGCACATGGCGATCATGGACAGGGCCACGGCCATCAGTACGTACAGCGGCATCTCCTGGGAAATCAGGTCCTTGGTGTCTTTGATAAAGACGGAGAAGCCGGCCAGAAAGCAGTTTTTGTTGCACAGGGAGCGGACCTGTTCGATGGATTTCATCGTGGCCTCCGAGGCGCCGGGCTGGTCGTACTGGACGATCATCATGGTGGCGTCGCCGGAGAAGAAGATGTCTCGGATGTCCGCGGGGATCATCTCCTGGGGGATCTGGATGCCCACCAGGCTGGACAGCCAGATGGCGTTGCTGACGCCGGGGACCTGCTCCACCTCTTTCTGGAGCTGGTTGGTGTACTCGGGGGGCATATCCTCCACGATCAGCATGGTGGTGGCCGCCATGTGGAAGGGCTCCTCCAGCAGAGCCTCCCCCTTGGCGGAATCCAGATCGTCGGGCAGATAGGACAGGATATCGTAGTTGATGCGGGTGGCAACGGCCCCCAGGATGCTGGGGATCAGAAGCAGGACCGCAATCGAAACCACTAGTTTTGGCTTCCGTGTCAGCGCGTGGGCAATTTTCTCAAGCAAAGCAGTCACCTTCCCAAATCGGATACCGGCGGCCGGGCCCGGCCGCCTTAAGGACCCCTCCATCTTAGTGTCGCGCCGTCCAAGAGTCAACAAAACCGGGCCGATCCTTATAATTCTTAATAAACGGACAGGCTTGACAGCCCGGGGGCAAGCAGCTACTCTAATCTTAATGATTCTTCATGGTTTGGCCTGGCCCGGCTGTGGTATCATCAGAGGGAAAGGAGGCGCGGCGGGATGCATGAGAAGATTCTTTTGGTAGACGACGACGTATCCATTCTTTTGCTGGTCTCCGACGTGCTGGAGGAGAAGGGCCTGGAGGTGACGGCCGTCCGCTCCGGGGAGGAAGCGCTCCGGCGTGTGGAGGAGGGGCGCTTCGACCTGATCTTGCTGGACATTATGATGAAGGGCCTCAGCGGGCTGGAGGTGTGCCGGCAGATCCGGGGACGGGTGGACTGCCCCATTCTGTTCCTCAGCGCCAAGGATTCGGTAAAGGATATCGTGAAGGGGCTGGACCTGGGGGCGGACGACTATCTGACCAAGCCCTTTGCCCTGGAGGAGCTGGCCGCCCGGGTGCAGGCCCATCTGCGGCGACAGGAGCGCTCCGCCCCAGGCCGGCCCGCCGGTGGCCCCATCCAGATCGGCGCCATTCGCCTGGACCCGGAAAAGCTGACGGTGACCAAGGCGGGGGCTCCGGTGGCCCTGTCCACCCGGGAGCTGGAGCTTTTGACCTATCTGATGCGCCACGCCGGGGAGACCCTGTCCCGGGACCGCATCTTCCACGACGTGTGGCGGACCGACTACGGCGACGTAGGCACCGTGGCCATCAACATCAAGAACCTGCGCAGCAAGCTGGACCCGGAGTGGCGCTACATCAAGACGGTGTGGGGCTCCGGCTACCGCTTCGTGACCCAGAGCGGGTTCGCGGAGGAAGAGGCGGAGAAGGGGTAACATGGAACAGAAAACGAAACGCGGGCGTTTTCCCGGCGCAGGCTGGCTGAGCGCCCATCTGTCCCGGAAGATGCTCCTGGCCCTGATAGCGTTGGCGGTGCTGAGCTGGGCCGTGATGTGCGGGTGCTTTCTGGCCTACCTGGGACGGTACGCCGGGAATACCTACGACCAGGTGCTCTCTGACGCGCAGGAGGACGCCCGGCAGGCCGCCGCCTTTTTGGAGGGCTGCGACGGAGATTTCCAGGCGCTGGAGCGCTATTTGTCCGAGCGGGACCTCTACGGTACGGTCCGGGGCGGTGGGGAGGAGCTTCTTTACGCCCGACTGCCGGAGGAGAGCCAGGCGGGCCTGGTGGCCGCCTCCGCCGTAGAGGTGGAGCTGACCGGCGGGCGGCGGGTGGAGCTGCTGCTGTGGGTGCGGGCCATGCAGCGCAACGAGCTGAGCCGCTCCCTACAGCGGGAGGCCTTGATTGGTCTGGCCGCCTTCAACGTCTGCGTGTTTCTGGTGGTGGCGGTCATCATGTACCTGGTGCTGGTGGACCCCATCGTCCGGCTGCGCAAGACCATGCGCTGCTACTCGGAAAGGGGAGAGCGGCCCGAGCGCAGCGAGCGGCAGGACGAGGTGGGCAAGCTGCAAAACGCCTTTGCCGATCTGGCGGGGGTGCTGGAGTGCAAGGAAAAGGCCGAGCACCAGCTCATTGCCTCCATCTCCCATGACATCAAGACCCCGCTGACCTCGGTGCTGGGCTATTCCGAGCGCCTGCACTCAGCGGACCTGCCCCCGGAAAAGCAGCGGCAGTACCTGGACCGGGTTTATGAGAAGGCCCTGCGCATCAAGTCCGTGGTGGATGAGTTCGACGATTACCTGGACGTGGGTTTGCGGGACACGGCCCCTATGCGGCTGATGACGGCGGAGGAGCTGTGCCGGCGGCTGCGGGAGGAGTACGAGGCCGAGCTCTCCGACGCCGGGGTGACGTTTCAGGTGGACTGCCGGTGTCCCCAGGAGCAGATCATCTGCAACTGGGAGCACATGCGCCGGTTTCTTGGAAATTTAATTGGGAACAGCTTTCAGCACGCGGAAAGCGACCATCTGGAGCTGCGGCTCCAGTGCCAAAAGGAGGAAGAGGAGCTGGTGCTGCTGTTTCAGGACAACGGCAGGGGTGTGGCGCCTGCGCTGCTCCAGCAGATTTTCGAGCCGCTGTATACCTCCGACCCGGGGCGGAAGGTCTCCGGCCTGGGACTGTCCATTTGCAAGAGCATCATCCGGGCCCACGGCGGCAGCATCAGCGCCGAAAATGTCCCCACCGGCGGGCTGCTCATCCGAGCTAGCCTGCCGTGCGTGAAGTTTTGAAGCCCAAAAGACGCCTCTTGCCCCGCGGGGCAAGAGGCGTCTTTTGGGCGTGCCGGTCACACGAACAGCTCGTTTTCCCGCCGGACGGTCCGGAGAGGGGCGAGGCGCTGGTCCACCATGGCCTGGGCCTTGGCCGGATAGGTCCGGGCGTGCTGAGGGCATCGGGCGATGCAGCGCATGCACAAAAAGCAGCGCTCCGGATCGGTGTGCTTCGGGTCGTCTGGGGAGATGGCCCGGGCGGGGCACTGGGCGGCGCACTGGCCACAGGCGGTGCAGGTCTCCGACACGGCGGGGACGGCCCGGGAGGGGGTCCACGCCCGGTAGGGACGGTTCCCGGGAACCGAAATATCGCCGCCGGAGGCCAGTTTGCGGAGGATGGCGGGGGCAAAGCCCAGAAGCTGCTCCCGGTCCGCCCCGTCGGGCCGCCCGGCGGCCACGGCCCGAGAGATGGAGTGCTCCGCTACCAGCGCGGCGGAGGCCACCACCCGGAAGCCCTGGGCCGTTACGCAGTCGTTCAGCTCCAGCAGGGCGTCATCAAAGGCACGGTTGCCATAGACGGCGGCGGTGACGGCCGGCGTACCTTCGCCGGTACAGTTTTTGAGCCGCTGCGTCATGAGGGGGGGCAGCCGGCCGCCGAAGACCGGCCCGGCAAAGAGGACCGCGTCCTGCGGGCCGAAGGCCCGGCCCGTCGATGTGGGGAGAGTGAGGTCCAGCTCTTCGATGCGCTCGGCCAGCCCCTCCGCCAGCAGCAGAGCTGCCCTGCGGGTGCCGCCGGTGGGGCTGAAGTGGACAACAGTGAGATGCTTTTGCACAAAAACGACCCCTTTCGTGATGGGAAGTGTAAGGACAGTATAACACTCCGGGGCCGGGGGTGCAACCTGCTGAGCGATCAGACCTCTCCGGCGGCCCCGGCTGCCGATCCAGGTGCCGATCAGGTGCCGATGACGGTCAGGAAGGTGGACATGAGAGAGACGGTGCACAGGACGTTGACCACGATGTGGGCGCGGAAGCGTTCCGTCATGCGTGGGGGCGCAAGACAAAAAATCAGCGCGAGATCCGTGCATTGATCTCGCGCTGAACCATTCTACGCGCCCATATGAACGGCTTTTACTTGATCGGACCGGGGGCCAAAATGCAAAGGCTATTTTGTATGGGAAAAACTATGGTTCAAGCGCGCGTTCGGTCCATTTTGGTAAAAACAGGTTCAGAGTCCCTGAATGACGGCCAGAAGCTCCGGGCCGATGGGGCCGTTGGAGGCCACCACAGCTCCGCCGCGGGACAGAGAGAGGGGCGTTCCCTCCGGGGTGGAGACTGTCCCACCGGCCTCCTGTACCAGCAACATGCCGGCAGCGTAGTCCCAGGGCTTCAGGCCGCCCTCCACGAAGCCGTCCACCCGCCCGGCGGCCACATAGCACAGGGCGATGGAGGCTGCACCGATGCGCCGGATGTCGTGACTGCGGTCATAGACGGCCTGCATCCAGCGGAAGGTGCGGTCGGCGCCGGGGCGGTCGCTGGGGTTGGTCCCCACGTCCACCAGGCTTTCAGCCAGGGTTTGGGCGCCGCTGGTGCGGATGGGCGCGCCGTTGCAGCGGGCGCCTTTGCCTTGTACGGCGGTGAACAGCTCGTCGGCATAGGGGTCGTAGACCAGACCCAGGACCACCCGACCCCTGTCGGACAGGGCCAGCGAGACCGCGCTGTGCCGATAGCCGTGAATCAGGTTGGTGGTACCGTCCACCGGGTCCAGAATCCAGACCGGGCGGCGGAAATCCACCCCGACGTTGTCCTGTTCCTCCCCCATGAACTGCACCTCCGGGGCCAGCTCAGCCAGGCGGGCCTTCAGAAGGGCCTGGACGGATACGTCTACGCTGGTGACGAAATCCGTCGGGCCCTTTTGGCGGATTTGTCCGGCCATGGCCCGGTCGTCAAACAGGCGTCCGGCCTGCCGCACGGCCTCGGACAGCGGCCCAAGCAGGGCTTCTCGGTTCTGAATCATCAAAATGTCCCCTTTCAAAGAGCAGTCAGGAGATGTGTACGTTGACGCCGTTGACCTCCACGCCGTCGTCGGCCCGGATCAGGATGTACCGCTTCCCGTCGATGACACGGGTTTCCACCAGGTCGCTGTGCTCCGGATTCACGTGGATGGTCACATCCGGGGTGCGGAGCTCAAGCTGCTTGGCGTCCACCAGGTTCCGGGGGCTCAGGTCGGTGTCGGCGCCGAAGGCGGCGTCGTACTGCTGGTCAAAGGTAGCCACATGGGAATCGGCCACGCCGCAGGATTTGAGCATACACTTCACCGTCCCCTTGGAGATGACCAGCGGTTCGGTCTCCCTGCCCGCCTTGTGCTCCTCGATCATACCGCAGAGCTGCTCGTGGACGGCCTGGACCACCTCATACCGGCTGTCCTCGGCCAGGGTGTCCCCCAGGATGGACTGAAAAGTCTCCTTCTGGGCGGCGGCGGGCATGGGGACCGGGCTGCGGAACACGGCGTCCACGAATTCCGCATGGTTCTCCGCGATGTCCCGGGTGTAGTAGAGGGAGTTGTAGAGGTTGGTGCTGCGGTCGTCAAAGGCGGGGAAGAGAAAGCCCAGTTCCGGCGCGGACACGACCCAGTCGGTTCCCAGGGCATGGAACTGATTTTCATGGACGTGGTAGCTCAGGGCGGGTTTGGTCAGCTTCACCGGACAGATGCTGCACAGGATGTAGGAGTAGACCTCCGATGAGGCGTCGGCCTGGGTCTCGCCGTCTCTGGAGCGGTAGGGCACGTCATAGGCGTCGTGAGCCAGCAGGATGAGGTAGTTGCCCTCTAGGGCCAGGCCCTGAATGACGCGCCGGAAGAACTCTCCCACAGCGGCCTCGTCCTTCAGTGCGGAGCCCCGCAGGGCCATGAGGAGCCGGTGCTCGTCGCTGTCCACCACCTGCTGAGTGGTGAAGGAGAGGTCGATGAGGTGTTTGCCGGGGGTGCCGGACAGGGTGCGCTTGAGAATGGCCAGGAATTTTTCCGACTCCTCCTGGGACATGAGGGCCAGGGACGGATCAAACTCAGAGACGATCTCCCGCTTTTCGTTGACGTAGCAGCCCCGTACATGGGTGATGTTGTTCTTATCCGGCCGGAAACGCCGGCGGATTTCTGCGATTTCTTTCTCGTTCATAGCTGCCTCTTTCTTCTCGGACGGAGTGCCGTCCGGCTGGAATGGATTGGCCGGAAGACCGCTTTGGGCGGTCTCCCGGCCCTCCATTATAAAACAAAGCCCGGTCGGTGGAAAGAGGCAATGGATCCCCGAGCTCCGGAGACAGATCTGTCAATCCCTGCCGACTGCCCCGCTGCGGCGATGTCCCCTCAGGAGCAGTGGGCACGTGCTGCCCCGGCGACCGTGTCCTTATCCGTCCATTGATTGAGGACCTCTGTGCTGGCAGCCGACTCTGTCCGATCAAAATCCCCACACAGGGACCCATCTTGTGGGCCTCCAGCAGGTCTGCCGCTGCCTGCATTCTCTGCACCACGGCAGTAGGGGCGGCGGAACGCAGGCCTTATGAGGGGTGCCTTCCTTTTTGTTCTGCAAATACATAAGCCTCCCTCAGCCAGCCCAGCAGTTCGGCATCAAGCTGCCCCTCCTGATCCACCACCACATGGTGTGTCCAGCGGTTGGGGTACGGTTCTGTAGCCACGGCGATACGGGGCGCGGACAGCCGGTGGGACAGCCCGAAGGTGACAAGCAGGCAGTGCTCCGGCCAACTCTTCCGGCGGCGCACTGGAAGCGATACGGCGGCAAAGAGGTGTCTGGCATAAAAGCTGATCTGGCTTTTTTGCACCTTGACAGAGGTATCCGGGAACACCGCGTCTAGCTGTTGTAACAGCGCCTCATACAGCGAGTGCTCCAAAGGCTTGCCGTCAAAGAAAAACAGAACGTCAGCTTCATAATGCGCAGGCGTTAACATAGCGTTTACCTCCAAACAAAGGTGATTCTATCATACCATGCCTTTGACCGCTTGAAAAGCAAAGAAAACCTTGCAGTAAACACTGCAAGGCTCTTTGTGGTGGAGATAAGCGGGATCGAACCGCTGACCTCTTGAATGCCATTCAAGCGCTCTCCCGGTTAGATCGGTTACATACCCCTCTAAATCGGGCCAATAGAGCGTTCAATACGCGGGACACCCCACCAAAAGCCGACAAACCCATAGGCTTCATTGATGCCGCAATCCCCTTTCCACATGGTATAATTTCCTTGTTCCATAGCGAAAGGGGGTGTTGAGTATGGAGAAAGAATATATAGCTGGTGAGCTGCAAAGATATGAGATCGGCAATCGCGTTTTTATCGTGGAGCCCCGTTATGATAAAAACGGTGAAAGTATGTCGGACATCCTGTTAAAGCTGATGATGGCCGATGTCGATGAAAAATGTGGAACGAAGGCCACCGCGAAAAAATCTAATCTAAAATTTAATCCAAGTTGTCAAGCAAGGTTTTTATTTTAAATCAATTTCATATTGAACTTAACGCCGCCCGAGCCGGGCGGCGTTTCTTATGACTGGACTTTCCTGTCCATATATTTCCGCAAATAAAAATTCCATGCAGCAGAGCAAAATGCTACCTCAACAATGCACGCAAACAAACACCTAATAAAATATGCAAGAATATGAGTCAGAACGGGCATTAAGACCATGTTCTCCGTAAGCCGCAACGCAATGTTTAAGCTGATCCCCACTATCGGAGTAAAACCAGTTAAAGCTACAAATGGAGCAGAAGCAATTAAAGCTATGGCTGTCATCTGAAATTCGGTACCAGCTTCATATAGGTCTAACTCGATATAGCGTTTTCGTATAAAGTTGTATATGCATTTACCAGCAAGCCATAGGGAAATCACAGACCACAGGATAGGAAACTGTGATTCCATGGCAGTAGAAAACAGATAGTCAAACATAAATCATCACTTCTTTTTGTTGCTCCAATGAAGCAGATAAACTAAATACATCATAATCAACGCCAATCCAACGGCAAACGCTGAAACAGCAAATATCTTTGTCTGGAGATAGCATTGATAATTTTCGGTTACATACGGGGAGAGACTCAAGGGATAGACAATATTTACCGCAGAGAAGAGCGCAAACAAGGCTAATCCCTGCTTCATTCCTTTCGGTTTTTTGAGCGCTTTGAGGCGAGTTTCCTGTTGCTTTCGTTGCAGCATCAAATAGGTGATTTTGTTGTCAGCAGAAATCACCTTTTCTTGAGTGTCAGCATACCATTTTCCCGTTTGAATAGGTGCATCCAATCCTCGGTGCAAAGCAGCAAGCGGAGATGACTTATCCTCTATATACTCACATATTTTTTTGCAGACAGCATATTCAAAGTCTTGCGTGAATACCTTTGCTGCCTCTCGGGAACACCATCTTCATTTTCTTCGTAGTTGTTCATAGTTTTCTTTATGATAGCGCGTTACTGAGAATGTGTTTTCTCGGCCCTACTCCAATAAGGCTGCAATACTTCTTTTTCAAGCCGCGGGCGCTCTGCTTCTTTGTAAGCGTCGTCAAGAGTACACCGATTAACTATGTATTCAATGTTCTCGCAGACAAAGTCCAACGCGTCATCCTCGTCAAGCTGCTCTTGCAGCATATCCACGAAGCCCGCAAGCTCACTGGCTTTTTGGCGGCGGTGGCCCGACACGATTTCATACCCGCCGTCCTCACGGGGACGGACGATAGCGGACTGGGTCACGCCCTTATCTCGGACGCTGGACACCATAGCCTTCATTTCCTCGTCATTACGGACTTGGAAGGGATGATTTTTGAAGGCGTGGAGCTCGGACAGCTTGATATAAACAATCTGCTCCTCTTTGCCCGGACGGGGAACCTCGGCAGAAGTCGCAGGCGTTTCAGTCTGAACGGGAGTCTTTACCTCGGGCGTACCCTTGGCAGGCTTGGGAGTTTTCTCCGCTTTGCCAGCGGGAACACTCTTTTCGGCTTTCTTAGTCTGGCCTGATTTTTGAGCGGCTTTGTCTTTCTTCGCTGGAGCCTCATTCTGTCTGGGAGCGGCAGTTTTTTCCTTGTCTGTCTTTGGCGGACGGCCCCAGCGTTTCGGGGGCTGGGCCTGTTCCTCCTGTTTCGGTCCGTTTTCCTTGGAGGGGACGGTAGAAGTCGCTTTTTCCGGGGCTTTCGCCTCCTGCTGGGCGGCAGCCCGTTCTGTGGCCTTCTTCTCGGCCATAATTTCAGAGAAATTGAAAACCGACACGCTGGCGGTTTTTTGCTCCTTGGGAGCGTCTGCGGCCTTGTCCTGTGAAGCTGTGGCCTCCTGCTCGGGAGCTTTAGACTTATCCGGGGCGGAAGCCTCGGAAGTAGGCTGCTCCTGCTTGGGAACCTGTGCGCCCGCTTCGGGCTGGGCAGGGGTAGAGCCCGGCCCGGTTGCGTCAGTTACGATTTTTGCTTTTTCATCGGCCATTCGCATTTCCTCCTTTTTATTTGATGGCATGAAAAAAGGCCTGACTTTTTGCAGTCAAGCCCCGCTTGTAGGGATACCTCCTTCCTCTGCCTATGAAAAAACCGCCCTGTGTCTCATTTGGGCGGTAATTTCAGTAGGTTGGCAGTCCATATTTGGTTGTTTTATTGTGTATCCCTTTGTCCGCCGACGCAAATATTTTTGGAGCCCGAAAAACTTTTGAGTACGAACTTGCTGCTTATCCGGAAAATATTCCTTAAGCAGGGAGGCATCAAGAGCATTTTAAACATACTGGCAGGGTCGATGGATGGGCGACCTGTTGCCGGATAATACGGCGCCAGAAGATCATAGATGAAGTCGAAGGATACCATCCGGTCGATTTTCCGCAGCAGGTGGTTTTCCGGGATTAATGACTCCATATCCACGAAAATCATTGCCATTTGTCTGCTTTGGTATCCCATCATGCAGCATCCCTCCCTATAATTATTGTACCATAGGAAGGGTTTATACGCCACTTTGTCAACAGGTCCCTTATTTTACCTTATC
>NZ_DCJO01000022.1:0-5500 GCF_002320075.1 Intestinimonas sp. UBA1698
CGGGCGCTCCGGCGGCTCCTTCGGCGGGGGTGGTTTCCGGGGCGGCGGCTTCGGGGGCGGGGGAGGCTTCCGCGGCGGCGGGGGCATGTCCCGCGGCGGCGGCGCCGGACGCAGATGACTCCAACGCCCGGAGAGGTATACCTCTCCGGGCGTTTTAATGACCAGCCCCGCATTTACAACCGGATGGTCCGTATGATATGATGAAGCATCCGAGGAACAGGAGGAACATCCATGGGATTCCATCGTCCGCAAGTCAAGGAGGCCGCCAAGGCGGCCATCCGGCAAGCCCATCCCAGCCCCCGCTGGATCACACTGCTCTTTTTCCTTCTCGTTTGGGGCGTCCCCGGCGCCCTGATGCTGCTGGCCGCCCGCCCCCTTCTGAACCTCGCCGCCCTGGCGGCCGCCGGCGTGCCGGAGCATCCGCTCTATCGCTACACCGCCTCTGTGTCCGGTGGGCTTTTCTCCCTGCTCTTCTTTTTGAGCGTCCTGGTCACTCTGTTCTGTGTCGTGCTGACCTACGGGTATCTGAGCTATGGTCTGAAACTCTGGCGGGGGCAGGAGACCGGCTGGCGCGATCTGTTCTGCGGCATCCCGCAGGCCGGCCGGGTCCTGCTTCTGACCCTTGAGATCTTTCTCTTTTCTCTTTTATGGGCCGTACTGGGCGCCATCCTTCTCACCATCGGCGTTTTTATACTCAACACCGTCAGCTTCCTCCTCGCCGCTTTATCCTACCAATTGGGCCAGCTCTTTCTGGAGCTCCTGTCCCTGGCCGCGTCGGTGGGCTTTATGGTGTTCTTCTATTCCAGGGTACTCCGCTATGCCCTGGCCTATTACATCCTGCTGGATCAGCCCAGGTACCGGGCCAGCGAGGCCCTGGACGCCAGCAAAGACCTTATGGTAGGGCACCGCTGGACCTTTTTTGTCCTGCTGCTCTCTTTCCTGGGCTGGTTCCTGCTGGAGTCGCTGCTCTGCAGCGCCGCCGGGCTTCTGTGCCAACAGCTTCTCCCGTCCGGCTCTGTGGGCCTCGCCCTGATCACCTGGCTGCTGACCAGCCTGTGTACCCTGCCCCTCACCCTCTGGCTCGTCCCTTATCTGGCCTGCTCCTGTGCCGGCTTTTATGAGGCGGTGGCGCAGAATCCCGGCCCAGCCTCCGGCTTTCCGCCCCGGCCGGAGGAGTCCGACCCGGAGCGCCGGTCCCGCGGTGGCTTTGACGGGGACTATCCGCCCGGGGACTATCGGGGCCCGGACCTGCCCATCTGAGGGGATCGAAAAGCGCCGCCTCCCGGGAGGCGGCGCTTTTTAGACGGTTCAGACCGACACCGCCTCGTACCAGTGGGAGAGCATCTTGACCGGACGGAAGCCCGCCCAGTGGTAAAGGCCCCAGGCGGGCCCATTGGCGGAGGACACCCGGAGCCAGCAGGCCGGGTACCCCGCCTCCGCCAGCCGCTCCATGACTGTCAGCAGCAGCTCCCGGCCCAGCCCCTGGCCCCGGTAGTCCGGCAGGAGGGCGATCCCCTCAATCTCCGGCGTCTCCTCCTGGAAGCTCAGCTCGTAGACGCCTACAGCCGCGCCGTCCAGCCGGACCAAGCCGGAACGTGGTTCTCCCGTCAGGAGCTCCTCCAGCTCCTCCTCGCCATAGGTGGCCGAGTTCGGCACACCGAAAAAGCCGCGGTTATACTGGTCCAGCCACAGCGCTCCCTGCTCCCGACGCAGGGACTCCAGTACCAGCCTGCCCGCCGGGCGGGGCCGGTCCGGTCCCAGCCCCCGCTCCATGGTCCACATCTCATGACGAAAGGACAGCCGCCAGGGGCCCAGCTTTTGTCCCTCCGCCAGGGGCGCCTCCCGGTCGGTGGAGGTCAGATAGATATGCTCTGCACCCTGTCCCCTCAGCGCCCCGATCCGGTCGGCCAGCGCCTCCTCCAGCGCCGCTCCGCCGGGCCCTTGCCGTACCACGAGGTACGCCTTCCCCTTGGGGGCAATCTCTTTTGTCACTGTAAGCAAGTCCATATGCTTCTCCTTCGCGCGGTGGTCCGCCTTTGAACTCTATTATAATGTCTAAGGTGCAAGGTTTTCTGGCTCATTTGCCCAGAAGCCTTGCACTGGAACAAAGCCAATCGGCCTTGAAAGCCTTGGGATTCACGACTTTCGGCTTTGTTCCGTACGCATTATTATAATACGGCGTCCCGGACCTGTCCAGTCCGGGACGCCGCATGGCAGGGTCAGCAGAGTATGGGAAGCAAAGGGAGAGGGGAAATCGGAAGTTCGTTTATTCTTCGCCCTGGATGGCATCGTGGCCCTCCTCGCCGGTGCGGACCTTTACTACATTTTCCACATCATAGACGAAGATCTTGCCGTCGCCAATACGACCGGTATACAGGGACTTCTTGGCCGCGTCGATCACCCCGGCTACCGGCACCTTGGACACGACAATCCCTACCTGTACCTTGGGCAGCAGATTGATGGCCATGGGAACGCCGCGGTAGTACTCCGTTTTTCCCTTCTGGATACCACAGCCCAGCACCTGGGTCACGGTCATCCCGGTGACGCCGATGCGGTTCATTGCGGTCTTCAGGTCCTCAAACTTGGCCTGATTGCAGAGGATGGTGACGTTGCTCAGCTTCATCCCGGACTCCGGCGCGGTCCGGATTCTGGTGACCGCCTGGGCTGGCGCCGACTCATCCACATGGGCCTTCGAAGCGGCGGGCTCGGGGTAGGCGTTCTCCTCCGGCAGAGAGGTCCGGCTGGTCGTTGGTGCAAAGTCGGCATAGGCAGAGGGCAGGCCGTGCTCTGTGGCGTCCAGTCCGGTGATCTCCTCCTCCTGGCTTGCGCGGAGTCCCACTGTTTTCTTGATGACCAGGAAGGTGATGGTAATGGTGACCGCTGTCCACAGGATGACGGAGAGCATGCCCAGCATCTGCAGGGCCAGGAGGCTGACACCGCCGCCGTAGAACAGCCCCACATATGTATCGTTCCCAGGGGCCGCCGTGGTGGCAAAGAGGCCCACCGCGACGGTGCCCCAAATGCCGTTCAGGCAGTGGACCGCCACGGCACCCACCGGGTCGTCAATGCGCAGCTTGTAATCCAGAGCCCAGACGCCAAAGACCACCAGGACGCCGGCCACCGCGCCGATGACAATGGAGCCCAACGCATCCGTCACGTCACACGGAGCGGTGATGGCTACCAGCCCGGCCAGGGAGGCGTTCAGGCACATAGAGACGTCCGGCTTCCCATACTTGACCCAGGTGAAGATCATGCAGGTGACGGTCGCCACCGCCGGGGCAATCGTGGTAGTGACGAAGATGGAACCCAACTGCTCCAGAGAGGTGGCCGCAGCGCCATTGAAGCCGTACCACCCCAGCCATAGGATGAATACGCCCAGAGCGCCCAGCGGAAGGTTGTGGTCGGGGAAGGCATTTACCTGCGTGATCTTACCGCTCTTGTCGCGGCCAAACTTGCCCATCCGGGGCCCAAGAATCTTGGCACCAATCAGGGCGCTGATGCCGCCCACCATATGGATGGCGCAGGAGCCGGCAAAATCGTGGAAGCCCGTCTGGGCCAGCCAGCCGCCGCCCCAAATCCAGTGCGCCTCAATGGGGTAGATCAGTGCAGAGATCACAGCAGAATAGATGCAGTAGGACAGGAATTTCGTTCGTTCCGCCATAGCACCGGATACGATGGTAGCTGTAGTGGCACAGAACACCAGGTGAAACACAAAGTTCGACCAGTCAAACGCTGCATAGCTGGTAAAGATATCAAAGCCCGGTTTGCCGATCAGGCCCAAGAGATCCTCGCCCAGCAGCAAGCTGAAGCCAATGAGGATAAACACCACTGTGCCGATACAGAAATCCATCAGATTCTTCATGATGATGTTGCCGGCATTCTTGGCTCGGGTAAACCCTGCTTCTACCATAGCAAAGCCGGCCTGCATCCAAAAAACCAGTGCGGCGCCAATCAGAAACCAGACGCCAAAAATTTGACCGTTCAGGGCACTCCATACTTCTTCTGTCATAATATGCTCCTCCTCAAATGCAAAGACGCACGCTCCCTCTTTGGGTGGAGCGCGCGTCTTTGCGCATTTTCATGCCATTGCTGTGTTTTCGAGAAGAGGGCCGCTTCCATCTCTGAAAAACACAACGGGCGCTGCGGATGGTCTTTCATCCGCAGCGCCCTTGCTTGATGGGAGCAGTTTACAGGATTTCTTGCTTCACGTCAAGGGTATGCCTGCATTTTTGGCGGTTTTACAGAATTTATAGGCTCCTTCTTCCTCTTTTCATGCAACTTGTATTTCCCTAACATTCATTTTCAGGGCCCAAACGCACCGGAACCGGTCCAGAAAGCTCCAGGGCATCCGGCCGCACACAGCAGGTATGGGCCAGGATCTTCACCCCTGCAGCGGCGGCCCGGCGGACTGCCGCGCCAAAGGCGGGATGGGTCCTGTCGTTCGGGGCCAGCCATTTGACGTTCTCCATCTGGACCACGAAAAAGAGTGTCGCCTCATAGCCCTCCGCCCGACAGGCCATCAGCTCCTCCACATGCTTGACGCCCCGCTCCGTGGGCGCGTCCGGGAAGAACACGGCCCCGTCCTCTTCCAAGGTGACGCCCTTAACCTCCACAAACCCCCGGCGCTCTTCCGCCTCCCAGTAAAAATCGAATCGGGAGCTCCCCCAGGCCGTCTCCGGGCGCAGCAGGGCCAGCCCCGGCACAAAACCACCCGTTCGGGCCCACTCGCCAAAGACCCGGTTGGGAGCCTGTGCATCCATATTAATGAGCCTGGACCCCTTTTCCACCGCCACCAGATCGAAGCGGGTCTTGCGCGCCGGGTGAGCCGCGCCCTCCAGATAAATACGCGCGCCCGGAACCAGCAGCTCCCTGCACCGGCCTGTATTCTTCACATGGACTCGTTCCCGGCCGCCGTCAGGCAGCTCTACCTCCGCGATAAAGCGGTTGGGTCGGCTGCAAAACCGGGCCGGCACAATGTGTGTGTACTGCATGAGGGGTCTTCTCCTCTCTATAAGAAAAGCGGACAGAATCTTCTGTCCGCTTTTCTGTGTTGGCGTTACCTATCTTCCCGGGCCGTCGCCAGCCAAGTATTTTCGGCGCAGATGAGCTTAACTGCCGTGTTCGGAATGGGAACGGGTGGACCCTCACCGCAATCAACACCAACTATATTTCAACCGGTTGCCCAGTCAAAACCAATATGAACTTTTGGGAGTTCCCATGGAGCGCATCTTAGCGCTCCATGGGAATGGTGCGCCTTCACGGATTCGAACCGGGGACCCACTGATTAAGAGTCAGTTGCTCTACCAACTGAGCTAAAGGCGCATACAAAGGAAAAGCTGGTGACCCGTGCGGGAATCGAACCCACGTTTGCGGCGTGAGAGGCCGCCGTCTTAGCCGCTTGACCAACGGGCCGCATATGCGCGTGGCATATCAATCTACACCTTCAAAACCGAACAACGAGAGAGTGGAACAAGCCAAGCCTTGCATAAACATGTTAAGG
>NZ_DCJO01000030.1:0-180 GCF_002320075.1 Intestinimonas sp. UBA1698
GTTCAAGGAGGCCTGCCGCAAGGCCGATCCCATCCTGCTGGAGCCCCTGATGAAGGTTTCCGTCACCGTGCCCGATGATTATCTGGGCAATGTGATCGGCGATCTGACCAGCCGCCGTGGCCAGATTCAGGGCCAGGAGAGCCGCCCCGGCGCCACGCAGGTGGACGCTCTGGTGCCTCT
>NZ_DCJO01000030.1:241-516 GCF_002320075.1 Intestinimonas sp. UBA1698
GGAGCCCCACAGCTATGTGGAGATTCCCAGGAGCATTGCGGAGAAGATCATCGCCGAGCGCGGACGCAATAACGATTAAGCGCAGCGCGGCTGCGCCGCATCTGTGAGCATCAACGGTGGATTTTACCTTCAAATGGCGGGAAGAAGCGGAAAATGCTGTTGCATTTCTGCCTGCTATGCGGTAGAATATCAACCGTAACCCCTTGAAATATCGTTGAAACATGTAATTGTAATATAAGGAGGACAACTTAAAATGGCTAAGGCTAAATTTGAGC